>NC_013192.1:0-308201 GCF_000023905.1 Leptotrichia buccalis C-1013-b
TGCCATTTTTCTTTTTATTGAATTTTTTGATTTATTATTTATTTAACTAGGGTTTAGTGTAGTGTTTTATTTAGTAGAAGTTATTTTAATAATAGTATGATTTTGAGATTTAAAAATTGTGATTGTTTTGCTATAAGTTTAAACTTATTTAGTTTGAGTTTAAAATATAGAAATATAAATTGAAATTATTTTAGAAGTGTATAAAAGATTATATGTGGAAAAGTTTTTGAGTTTTCCACAATTATATAATATTAATATAATATATATTATTATATATATTATTATTATGCACTGTGGAAATGTGGGAATACTGATAAATAAAGGTTTTGCCAGAGAATAACCTGTGGAAAACTTTTACTGATTTTGTGGAAAACTTTTTTCCACAATGTTATCCACATAGTTTTCAACAATGAATGTGGAAAAGTGGAAAACCTGTGGAAAAGATGTGGAAATTTGCTAAAATTGGGGGTATAAATTTTATGTGGAAAACTTTTTAAAAATTGCTATAATACTGATAAATAAAGGATAAATACATAACTTGTGTATGTGGAAAACTATGTGGATAACTTTTTGTGGAAATCTTGATTATTTATTTTATTTATGTTATATTCATAATGAAAAATGTGGAAAACTTTAAAAAAATTTTTTGGTTTAGTTTGTAGAATAACAAAAAGGAGAAAGAATAAATGAATGTTGGAAAATTGTGGGAAAAAATAAAGAAGATTATGAAAAAAAGAGTAAGTGAAGCAGAATTTGAAGCATTTTTTAAAAATGTGGAAGCAACTAAACTGGAAGATAATAAATTGACTCTGGTATGCAATTCAAAGCTGATACAACAGAATGTGGGAAAATATAAGGGTCAAATGGAAGAAATTGCAGAAATTATAACAGATGAAATAATAACTATAGATTTTGAAATAAAAAAACAGGATATAATGTCATATAAGCCTGAAATTCATAGTTTTTCTAGAGAATCAAAGGAAAAATCTTCAGCAATATATACTGGATTAAATCCAAAGCACAGATTTGATAACTTTATTGTTGGTGAAAATAGTAAATTAGCCTACAATGCCTGTCTTGCGGTTGTAAACAATCCAACTCCTGTTTATAATCCGCTTTTTATTTATGGGAGTTCAGGACTTGGAAAAACCCATCTGATGCAGGCTGTAGGAAATGAAATATTAGAAAATAATCCAAATAAGCGTGTCTATTATTCAACATCGGAAGAATTCGCAAATGAGTTCTTTAAAGTGCTAAATGGCGGACGAATTCAACATTTTAGGGATACATTTAGGGCATTGGATGTACTATTGCTGGATGATATACAGTTCTTTGAAAAGGTTTTTGGACGCGGGGAAGGAACTGTGGAGGAAGAGTTTTTCCACACATTTAACAAGTTGCAGGAACTGGGAAAACAGATAATAATGATTAGCGACAAGTCGCCAAAAGAAATAAAGAATCTCTCAAAGCGTCTGGAATCACGTTTTTTATCAGGATTAACCGTTGAAATCCAGAGTCCAGGTTTTGAAACAAGAATGATGATATTAAAAAACATGGCGAAAACTCAGGATATAGAAATAGACGACAGTATTTTGGAATATATTTCAGATTCCTTAAATACGAATGTAAGGGAACTTGAAGGAACATTGACAAATCTAAATGCACGTGCAAAACTTCTAAATGAAAAAATAACATTACAGTTAGTTCAGGAAATGCTTATGCACAATGTAAAGCGTGAACAGTCAAAAATAACGGCAAAAAAAGTAATGGAACAAATTTCCTCACAGTATGGTGTCAGCATAAACGATATGATATCCAAGAAAAGACAGAAAAAAGTTGTTGAAACACGACAAATTGCAATGTATTTATTAAAAAACAATGATGATTTAGACTTAAGTTTGACTGCAATTGGAGGGCTTTTCGGCGGAAAAGATCATAGCACAGTTATAAGCAGTATCAGGAAAGTTGAAAAAAAAACTCGCGAAGATGTACTGTTTAAGAAGGAAATAGACATGCTGAATAAAAAAATATTTAAAGTATAAAAAAATATTATTATTTGAAAAAATGTTGGAGCATCATAAAAAATTATATAATATTGTAGCATTGTGGAAAATGTGGAAACATTGTGGAAAACTATGTGGAAAAGTCTGATGAAAAATTTACAAGTTTTCCACAGTGGAAAACTTTTTCCACAAAAAAATTATTAATTGAATAATTTTAAGTTAATTATTAAATATTTATAAAATAAATAAAATAAAAATATCGAATGTGGAAAATTTAAATTTTTTTTCCACAGTATATAAAAAAGTTATCCACAATATTGTTGAAAAAAATATATAGAATAGTTATGATAATAAAACCTTTTGTGGAAAAATAATAATCGAATGTGGAAAACTTAAATATAGTTATCCACAATTTAAAAAAAAGTTATCCACATTTGTGGAAAACTCGAAAACGATTAAAATATAATGAAATAATAATTGGAATAGTATAATAAAAATAAAAAATGAAAAAGTTATCCACAATAGTAAAAAAGTTATCCACAATGCAATGTGGAAAACTATTCATATAGAAAATCCTTTAAAAATCAATATAAAACACAATTGTGGAAAAGATGTGGAAAAAGTTATCCACAAAAAAATTGAGTTTTCCACATAAAATTTAAACATAAATTTGATTAATGATTGGAATTTAAATACAAAGAAAAAATTTAGAAGGAGATGATAAGAATATGGAAAATAAAATTGAAGAAGTGGTGATAAATACTGAGTTTATAAAATTGGACCAGCTTTTAAAATGGGCAAATTTCACAGGTTCGGGAGTGGAAGCGAAAATGTTTATTCAGAATGGTGAAGTAAAAGTAAATGACGCTGTGGAAACTAGACGTGGGAAAAAAATTTATGATGGGGATGTTGTGGAGTTTGCTGGAGAAAAAGTTGCTGTAAGGGCAAAGCATTAAATAGTTTACTGATTTACTAAAAAGATAAATAGTCGTGAAAGTAGGTTGTAGAGAATTTAAGGGGAGATTGTTATGAAAAAAGGTATAGGAATTGGAGTAGAAGATTTTAGTGAAGTAATAAAAGAGAATTGTTATTATATTGACAAAACAAAATGGATAGGAGAAATTTTAGAGGATAAATCAAAAATAAAGCTGTTCACACGTCCTAGAAGATTTGGGAAAACGCTTAATATGTCGATGTTAAAATATTTTTTTGATATTGAAAATAAAGAAGAAAATAAAAAGTTATTTAGTGAACTTGATATTGAAAAATCTGAATATATGTCTGAACAGGGACAGTATCCAGTAATTTTTATTTCACTGAAAAGCATAAAGGCAAAAACTTGGGAGGAAGCAATACAGGAAATTAGACTGCTGGTTTTAGAATTGTTTTCTGAGTACAAGTATCTTCTAGAAGATTTGGATGAGTATGACTTGCCTAGATTTAAGAAGTATTTACTGGGCAATGCAGATTTTTCTGAGTTAAAAAATGCCTTGCTGTTTTTAACTAGAATATTATTTCAGAAGTATAAAAAAGAAGTTATCTTATTAATTGATGAATACGACAGTCCTTTGATTTCTGCTTATGAACATCATTATTATAGCGATGCCATCGCATTTTTTAAAGTATTTTACGGAGAAGCACTGAAAACTAACCAGTATTTAAAAATGGGAGTTATGACTGGGATTATAAGAGTTATTAAGGCTGGAATATTTTCTGACTTGAATAATCTAAATGTTTATTCTATTTTAGAAAATGAATATTCTGAGTTTTTTGGTTTTAATCAGGATGAGATTGAAGAAACTCTTGAATATTTTGATGTAAAGTATGAACTTTTTGATGTTAAGAATTGGTATGATGGTTATAAATTTGGTGATTCTGATGTATATAACCCTTGGAGTATTTTAAAATTTTTAAAATCTAAAAAAATTGGTTCTCACTGGATTGATACTTCTGGGAATTTCTTGATTAATCAGATTTTGAAAAATACAGATTCTGAAATTATGGAAACTTTGGAAGCTCTTTTTAATGGAGAAACTGTTGAAGAAAATATCAGTGGCAATTCTGATTTATCCAGTTTGCTGGGGCAAGAGGAAATTTGGGAACTTCTTTTATTTAGTGGATATTTGACTATTAATGAAAAAATTGGGGAAGACTATGAGGATGTGTATTCCTTGAGATTGCCTAATAGGGAGGTAAGGGAGTTTTTTAGGAAAAAATTTATTGATGTAAATTTTGGGGAAAGTATGTTTAGAAAGGCTATGGAAGGACTTAAAAACCTTAAATTTGACATTTTTCAAAAATATTTACAAAATATTTTATTAAAATCAACAAGTTTTATGGATACTAAAAATGAAGACTTTTATCATGGATTAGTCTTAGGAATGATGTTTTATCTGGATAATCATTATTATGTAAAATCTAATGAAGAAAGTGGCCTTGGAAGATATGATGTTGTAATTGAGCCAAAGAATAAGAACAATAGAGGGTTTATTCTAGAGTTTAAAGTTGTTAAAAATGAAGATAATCTGGAGAAAGTCTCGGAAGAGGCGATAGAGCAGATAACAGAGAAGAAGTATGATATTGGGTTAAGAGATAGAGGTATTAAGGATGTTACTTTTGTTGGAGTTGCTTTTTGCGGAAAAGTGGTAAAAGTCAGTTACAGATAGTTATAGTGTGAAAGGGAAGAAATAGCGATGTATTTGGATCAGATTAGTTTTAATAACTTTCGGTGCCTTGTGGATGGGAAGTTGAAGTTTGACAGGTATTTTAATTTAATATATGGGAAGAATGGACAGGGGAAGACATCGCTTATTGAGGCTGTTCATTTTTTGGCTACGGGGAAAAGTTTTAGGACTAAGAAGGTTAAGGAGATTCGCAAGTATAACTTGAACAGGCTGATTGTGTTTGGGAAGTACAGACATAAGGATTTGTCGGAAAATATTATTGCTATTGATGTTAATGAGGATAAGAAGGACTTTTATATTGATAGGGAGAAAAATAAATATATAAATTATGTGGGGCTTTTGAATATTATTTCGTTTATTCCTGAGGATATTGAGCTGATTATTGGGAATCCCGGCATTAGAAGGAATTTTTTTAATTATGAGATTTCGCAGGCGAAAAAGGAGTATTTGCAGTCGATTGTGAATTTTGAAAAAATATTGAAGGTAAGAAATAAACTTATAAAGGAAAAAAAGACTGGGGAGGAAATTTATAAGATTTATAATGAAAAATTTATTGAGGAAGGGCTGAATATCGTTTTAAATCGACGGGAATTTATAAAAAAATTGTCGATTCTTCTAAATTTGAATTACCGAAAATTATTTGATGAAAATTCGGAGTTGAAATTAAAATACGACTGTTTTCTTGGGGATGTGGAAAAGAAAACAAGGGAAGAACTGAAAGAAAAATTTGAGATTTTGTGCAGAAGGAAAAGTGAGAGGGAAAAATTTCTCGGATATAGCCTGCTCGGTCCGCAAAAAGACGATTTTGTCTTTGAGTTAAATGGGAAAAATGCAAAGGCGTATTCTTCACAAGGGGAGAAAAAATCTATAATATTTTCGCTAAAAATTTCAGAAATTGATATTTTAATAAAGGAAAAAAAGGAGTATCCGATATTTATAATGGACGACATCGCTTCGTATTTTGATGAAGTCAGAAAAAAAAGTATTTTAAGTTATTTTGTAAATAAAAAAATCCAATGTTTTATAACTTCGACAGAGGATTTAGGTATAGAAGGGAAAAAATTTATTGTAGAAAAGGGGAAAATAATTAATGAATAAAAAGGGGTTGAAAAATGGACGGAATTAAGGATTTAAAGAATTTGGCACTGGAAGCGATTGAGAAAAGAAGTTCACTTTTAAAGAATGAAAAATATATTTTGTGGAAAATCAAGAAAAACTGGACACATATTGTGAATGGTCCTATTGGCGAAAAAACTTATCCAAAGAGCTTGTTTAATGGAAATCTGGTTGTAGTAATTAATGATGGAATTATTTATCATACAACGATAATGTATGCAGAAAATATAAAGGATAAAATAAATACGTTTTTGAATGGAAAATTTTTGGAAAGTATTGAATTTACGAAAGTAAATTACAAAATAAAGCGTGATTTGCTGGATGAACTTATTGAAAATGAGGAAAAAAGAGGGACAATTCGGGTTGGGGAAATCCCTAGAGGGAATGTTAAGGAAAAAAGGGGAAATGCTGGTTCAGAAAATAAAATTACAGAAAAAGTGAAGGATATTGTGCTTTCTGCACAAGAAATTAAAGAAATTCACGAGAATATTGATAAAATTGATAAGAAGTATGAAGATATTGCCAGAAGGCTGGAAAAAATTGTGATAAAGCTGAAAAAGAGGGAAAAATATCTGAAAAATAACGGATACATTGAATGCGAAAACTGTAAAATCTTATTTTTTCCGGAAAGTAAAGAGAAAATTTGTTTTGAATGTAGGATGGAAGAGGAAAATCGAAAATTTCAGAATATGTCAAATTTAATAAGAAATAATCCATATATATCTGAAAAACAGGCGGTAAGAATGACAAATACTGATAAATCCACATATTACAAGGCACGAGATATTTTGGCACAGCAGACTTACAACGACATGCTTTATTATTGCCTTGAAAAAAACAAGGAAATTTCGTTAAATGAAGATTATAAATTTGAAATTCGGAGTGAATCAAGGGAAGATGTGGAAAAATTTATAAAAAATTATGTAGATTATAAAATTGGGAGCGATAATGAGGACGTTTTTAAGATTGAGAGAAAGTGGGCTTTGAGAAAGTTGCGGAAGGATATGAAATTTAGGATTGAGAACAATAGGAAGTATTGATTTTAAAGGATACTTTGTTAAAAAATTACAATAATTCCTAAAAATATGATAAAATGATATAACTCGGTTTAAGAATAGTATTACTTTAAAACGGAACTTTAAAATTTTAATTATTAAAAGTTTTAGGTATTTTCGTTTTTGCTAATTTAGTTTTATATTAATTTGAGTATATTTTAATTTTGAAAGAAGGTAAAAAAGTAAATGAAGAAAATATTTTTAATAATAGGAATGCTACTCGGAATCAATGGGTTTTCAGATAAAAATGTTAATAAAAATAATGTGAAAATAAAGCAGTCTGTGATAGCTACGACGTACACTTATCCAGATGGAAAAAATTCGTTTTGGAGTGATGTTTTGACACTTGGGAAAGAAAAAGTTCCTTATGTTTTGATAAATCCAAATAATGGAGCAGGGAAAAAGATGGAAGTGAATTATGCGGCTCAAATTAAGAAAAATAAGGAGGCTGGAATTAAGAATATTGCCTATATTGCGACAACTTATCAAAGAAGAAATATTAAGGAAGTAAAGGCCGAAGTTGACAGATATTTTGAATTTTATGGGACAGACAGTATAAATGGATTCTTTTTTGATGAAATTGCTTCAAGTACTTCTCAGCAGGTAAGCTATATGAAGGAAATCTTTGATTATGTAAAAAGCAAGTCAAAAAATAATCTTGTAATTGCCAATCCTGGAGCACCGATTACAGATGCAATTTCTCCGTATGCGGATATTTTTGTGACAAGTGAGGTAAGTACGAATACATATATCAAGAAGTTTGAAAAGCCCAAATCTAATTTTGAAAATAACCAGTCAAATGCAAAACATATCTGGCATATTGTGCATAGTGCTGCTCCAAAGGAGTATGCTGAGATTATAAGGCTGTCAAGAGAGAGAAATGCTGGGTGGCTGATGATAACGGACGATATTATGCCAAATCCTTATGACAGGAAACCGTCTAAATTTATAGAAATGGTAAATATGATTAATAATTAAGTTTGTAGTATTCAAATCTTAAAGTTATTTGATTTTTATCAATTAATTGAAAAAGATATAAATATAAATGGAGAAAAAATGTATATAGAAGAATTATTAAAAGAAGCGGATAAAGCGATGGAAAATTACAAGTACGAAGATGCGCTTGTGTATTTGAAGTCGGTACTTGAAATTGACGAAAGCAACTATTCAGCACTTATGACACTTTCCAAAATTTATTCAGATTTTGGAATGTTTGAAGAAGCGAGGGAATATGCGGAAAAATTGCAGAAAAAGTATCCTGACAGCAAGGATACGCTTTTTACATTGGGATTTGTCTATCAGTCGCTCGGAAGACTGAAAAAGGCTATTTCGCTTTATAAAAAATTTTTGGAAATAGAAAAAAATTATTTTGTGTATTTGAATATGGGAATGTCTTATGCTTTGTTAAAGTATTATAGAAAGGCGATAGAAAATATTGACAAGGCGATAGAAATGGAGCCTGAAAGCTCAGAAGCATATATTGAGAAAGGCGACTGCCTTACAATGATGGGTAAATATAACGAGGCAATTTCTGAATACGAAAAACTTTTAAACTCGAAATTTAATCAAGTGGAGGAATTTTTACTTTACGCACGAATGGGCGATACAATGGCATATGCAAATGATATAAAGGCGGTTATAAAATATTACAATATCGCTATAAATTGTGAAAATGTAGAAGATTACATATTTGAGGATTATTATGAAATATTGTTTAGGGCAGAGGAGTTTGAGGAAATAAAACTTCTGCTTTTAAATTATGAGAATGCTACATATGAGAATAAAAGGCTTTCGAGAATAAAAATGCTAAATTTGCAAGGAAGATTTTTTGTGAAAACGGAAGATTATGAAAATGCACAGAAGGTTTGTGATAAAATGATTATTTTAGAACCTGAAAATATTCGCCATTACGTGAATTTGGTATATGTGCTGGAATTACAGCATAAATATGACGAAGCACTTGAATATGTGGCTAAAATGGCTAAATTTACAGAAGATAAGGAATTTTTGAAGGAACTGAAAAAGAGATTGAGAAAAAATAAGAGAAAATTTGAAAAAGCAAACGAAAAAAGTTTAGAAAATAAAGAAAAGTAAAAATTTAGAAATTATGAGGATTTTAAATGGAAGAAAAAAATTATGAAGTTAATAAAAAATATGATGAAAAAATATTGATAAATATACTGAAAAATTTTGATAAAACTGGAGAATATGTTGTAGAGCCAGGAAGAAATGAAATAAAAAAGTTTGAGATATATATTGAAAATAATTTAAAAAAAGGGAATGAAAAAAAGAAAAAAAATAATAACATTGAAAATACTGAAACAAAAAAAATGGTAAATGTAAAAAAATTTAAACAAAAAGATTTTATTACAAACTTTTTTTACAAATTTAAAGGCTCAAAAGCAAAACGTTCTTACGAATATGCCAAAAAATTGCTGGAATGCAAAATAAAAACGCCAGAGCCAATTGCATATTTTGATGATTTTGTAAACGAAAACAATAAAAAGAACAGTTATTATATAAGCGAGGAATTAAAATATGATTTTACTTGCAGGGAAGTTTTCTGGCCTGAGGATATTGAACGGGACAAGGCTGAACAGGGGGAAAATTACAAGATAAGCGAAGAAACGGAAAGAATGCTTGCAAAAGTAGAAAAAAATCGTGAAAAAATCATAAGACAGTTTGCAAAATTTTCTTTTGACTTGCACGAAAATGGTGTAGAATTTGAAGACTATTCACCAGGAAATGTGCTGATTAAGGACAAAAGCGGGAATTATGAATTTTATCTTGTGGACTTAAATCGAATGAAATTCGGAGCGAAACTGAATTTGGACAAACGAATGAAAAATGTTTCAAGAATGATGGAAGATGAAAAAATAGCCAATATTTTTTCTAATGAATACGCAAAGTATTATAAACAGAGGGAAGATCTAGTTTTTAGATATTTGAGATATTATATTAGAAAGCATAAGAGATATGTGTATTTTAAGGATATTACTCGTCCAGTAAGGAATGTTTTTAAAAAGAAAAAGTAAATTTGTTTAATAATTTTAAAATTTATTTAATACTAAACCCCGTTTGAAAATAAGAAGAAATTTTTATAATAGGGTTGTTCGATAGTTAATAATCATTCAGTTTATTTTCGTAGGATTGCTCATTGCCGCAAATCCTACAACCTATGGCTAGTCTACGACATTTTTCTGCACTGACAAAAAACTCGCTATGCTCAGACAGTTTTGCCAGCACAGAAAAATGCTTCGACGGATTAGTTTATATTAGGCTCTGTTTAAAAAATGAAAATTATATTTTAATTATTTAAAAATATTAGGTTTATAATCCTTTATTAGAAAAGTTTGTAATAAATTCGTTATTTAAATGGGGTTTATTATTAGTCAAACAATCTATTATTATAATTAAATTAAAATTGTCGTGATTTTTTTGGAATGAAATTGACTGTTTGAGCTTTTTTAGACTTTTTAAATTTTGATTAGTTTAAAGAGTTGACAATAACTTTTGTTAAAAAGCGAGTTTCAATTTTATTTCAAAAAAATGCTTAGACGAGCCGGGATTGTAAAGGGGATGGCGACTGATCCCCTTTACGTTTAGAAAAAATAAAAGTATTGAGATAAACAAAAAAATAAATATTAATAAAAATAATCTTTGTCAATTTTAAATACAATTATTAAGATAAATATTTAGAGTTTAAATTTAATTTTTTGATAAGATTATTAAATAGGAATGGTAAAAAAATAGATTAAATTGAAAGGAAAATTTTAAAAATGAAAAATTATGACATAATTGTTGTTGGAGCGGGACATGCTGGGGTGGAAGCTGCTCTTGCAGCGGCAAGACATGGACTGAAAACAGCATTATTTACAATATATCTTGACAATATTGCAATGATGTCGTGCAATCCATCTGTTGGAGGTCCTGGAAAAAGCCATCTGGTTTCGGAACTTGGAATGCTTGGTGGAGAAATGGCACGGCATATTGACAATTACAATTTGCAGTTAAAGAATTTGAATCATACGAAGGGGCTGGCTTCACGAATTACAAGGGCTCAAGCCGATAAATACTGGTACAGGATTAAAATGAGGGAAATTATCGAAAAGCAGGAAAATTTAGATTTGGTGCAGGGAATTGTTGTAGATTTGATTGTGGAAAATAAAAAGGTTATGGGAGTTGAAGACAATCTTGGGATAAAATATGGGGCAAAGGCTGTTGTTTTATGTACAGGAACGTTCTTAGACGGAGAATATGTTATGGGGGATGTAAAATATTCGTCAGGGCGGCAAGGAGAGCCTGCGAGCGTGGATTTGCCTGATAGACTTGTGGAATATGGCTTTGAGCTGGATAGATACCAGACAGCCACTCCTCCGAGAATTGACAAATCTTCAATTGATTTTTCAAAAACAGAGGAATTAAAGGGAGAGGACAAGCCACGATATTTTTCTTACGAAACAAAAAAAGAATATAATTCTACTTTACCAACTTGGCTTACATTCACCACACCTGAAACAATAAGAGTGGGACAGGAAATGCTTAAATATTCACCAATTGTTACAGGAATTGTAAGTACGAAAGGTCCACGGCACTGCCCTTCCCTTGACAGAAAGATTATGAATTTTCCAGAAAAGACAAATCATCAGATATTTCTGGAGCAGGAATCTGTAGAATCAGATGAAATCTACATAAACGGATTTACTACAGCAATGCCTCCATTTGCACAGGAAGCAATGTTAAAAACGATTAGTGGGCTAGAAAATGCTAAAATTGTGCGTTACGGGTATGCTGTGGAATATAACTTTGTACCTGCGTATCAGTTAAAATTAACTCTTGAAACAAAAGTTCTGGATGGACTTTACACAGCGGGAACGATTAATGGAACGAGTGGATATGAAGAAGCAGCCTGTCAAGGATTTATGGCGGGAGTGAATGCTGCGAGAAAAATTTTAGGGAAAAAGGAAATTGTGATTGACAGAAGTGAGGGATATATCGGTGTTTTGATAGACGATATAATAAATAAAAAAACGCCAGAGCCTTATCGTGTATTGCCTTCAAGAGCTGAATACAGACTGACTTTGCGTCAAGACAACATTTTTATAAGACTTTTGGAAAAAGCGAAGGAAATTGGGTTATTAAATGCTGAAAAATTGACAGAACTTGAAAATACGTGTCAGGAAATTGAAAACGAAATCGAAAGACTGAAGAGCATTACAGTTTATCCAACTAAGGAAAATAATGAAAAATTACTTGAAATTGTAGAAAAACAAAATCAATCTGAAAGTGCGGAAATTGAAAAAACTAGTAAAAATAGCATGAACAGCCCTGTTTCAGCTTTTGAATTTCTTGCGAGAAAAGAAATTAACTATAATAATTTAAGTGAATTTGTGAAAACTGTGAAATTGTCGGATTTAGCGAAGGAGCAAGTGGAAATAAATGCGAAATATAACGTATTTATTGAAAGGGAAAAGGCACAGATTGAGAAATTTAAAAAACTGGAAAAAATGATAATTCCAAAGGATTTTGACTATGAAAGCGTAAAAGGACTTAGCAATATTGCTATTTCTGGGCTTATATATGGACAGCCTGAAACGATTGGGCAGGCTAGTAGAATTAGTGGAGTTACTTATAATGATATTTCGCTTTTAATTGCGATTTTGAAGAATTGATAAAATTTTTAAGAGGATTGACTATAATTTTATTGAAACTGTGTATTGTAAAGATAAGGATGAGAATAGAGTTTATTAATTTGTAAATTCAGTGAAATAGATTATTGTGTTTGGAAGTAGAATTTTGGGATTCTGCTTCTTTTTTTGTAAAAATGTCATAATTTTGTCAAATTTTGGGAGTAAGATATATTCAGAGTTAAAGGGAAAAAGGAGACATAGAAATGTGGATTGTATTTGCATTTGCTTCGGCTATATTTGCAGGATTGACGGCAATTTTGGCAAAAATAGGAGTAAAAAATGTTGATTCGAATGTTGCAACAGCTATAAGGACAGTAGTAATTGTAATATTTGCAGGTTTTATGGCTTTTATGATTAAAGGTTATGAAAGTGAGCTAACATTAAAATCCTTAACTTTTCTTATCCTTTCAGGAATTTCGACAGGATTATCGTGGCTATGCTATTTTAAGGCACTTCAGGTTGGAGATGTGAATAAAGTTGCTCCAATTGATAAATCGAGTACAGTATTAACAATGATTTTAGCATTTTTATTTTTAAGAGAAGCGTTAACGGTAATAAAAATCGTAGGTATTTTGATGATTGGTACAGGAACATATCTTATGATAGAAAAAAAAGAAAATACTAGTTATGAAAATACTGGTAAAAAATCATGGTTATTTTATGCTATCTTATCAGCAGTATTTGCTGCTCTTACTTCAATACTGGGAAAAGTTGGAATTACTGGAATAGAGTCAAATTATGGAACAGCAATAAGATCGGTTGTTGTACTTGTAATGGCCTGGATTGTAGTTTTTACAGCGAAAAAGCAAATAGAAGTAAAGAATATAGATAAAAAAACATTTATATTCTTGGTTTTATCGGGAATTACAACAGGATTATCATGGCTTACAATGTATCGGGCATTGCAGGATGGACAAGCTAGCGTTGTAGTTGCTATTGATAAATTGAGCATTTTGTTTACTGTGGCATTTTCGTATGTTGCATTTAAGGAAAAGTTGAATATTAAATCATTTGCAGGATTGATAGGAATTACAGTTGGAACTTTAATTCTTTTGATTTAGAGAAATTATGGAGGTGACAAAAATAAAAGGAAATAATAAAAATATTATTTTTTTAATAATAATTTTAGTAATACTTTCAATTGTTTCATTATTGACAGGAGTCCAGAAATTTACTCTTGAAAACTTACTTTTGGGAAAAGAAACACAACTTCTTATAATAAGCAGAATTCCTAGACTAGTCAGTATTCTTGTTACAGGAGCAAGCCTTGGAATAGCGGGAATAATTGTTCAGACGATAAGTAGCAATAAATTTGTATCTCCCTCGACAATAGGAACTATGGACTGGGCAAAGTTTGGGATAATGATTTCCCTTATATTTTTGGGAGATAAGTCAACTCTTTTAAAAATGACAGTTGCTTTTATATTTGCACTTTTTGGAACTATGCTTTTTATGAAGGTTTTGAGCAAAATGAAAATAAAAAATGTTGTAATGATACCATTAATTGGGATAATGCTTGGAAATGTAGTAAATTCAATTACAGGCTTTGTGGCTTATAAATTTGACTTAATTCAGAATATAGGCTCGTGGATGCAAGGGAATTTTGCTTTAGTTGTAAAAGGAAGGTATGAATTGATTTATATTGGAATTCCGTTTTTGGTGCTGGCATATATTTACACGGATAAGTTTACGATTGTAGGAATAGGAAAGGATTTTTCGGCTAATTTAGGGCTAAATCGTGAAAAAATTACATTTATAGGGCTGATAATAGTATCGGTAATAACAGCTTCCATTGTCGTTACAATAGGGACAATTCCTTATGTAGGGCTGATTATTCCAAATATTGTGAGTATTTATAAGGGGGATAACATGAAAAAATCTCTTCCAGATACGGCAATTTTAGGAGCATTATTCGTATTAATCTGTGATATTGCAGGAAGAATTGTGATGTATCCTTATGAAGTGTCTATAAGTGTTATTATGAGCATTGTTGGAAGTTTGATATTCTTGATTCTTATTTTTAGGAGGTATAAATATGCCAATTAAAAATTTAGACAAAAGTAGTCAAATGAAAAAAATAATAATTTTAATGGCACTCTCTCTTTTAGGGATGTTGTTATTCATATTATTTGGATTAACTTTTGACAATATGAGCTTTAATTTACCAAGGCGGGCTTTAAAGGTTCTTGCGATTGCGATTGTAAGTTTTTCAATCGGATATTCTTCGATAGTGTTTCAAACGATAACTGGTAACAGGATTTTAACGCCGGGAATTATGGGGTTGGATTCGCTTTATATGTTTATTCAGACTGTTGTCGTGTATTTTTTTGGAAGTAGACAGCTTGCTATGATGACTGACACATTTCAATTTTTTTTTTCGGGAATTATAATGGTGGGAGCTTCTCTTCTATTATATGTATTTCTCTTTAACGGAAAAATGAAAAATATATATTTTCTAGTTTTGATTGGAATAATATTTGGTGGATTTTTCAATGGTCTTTCCAATTTTATGCAGATGATGCTAGACCCTAATGAATTTCTTGTATTACAAGGGAAAATGTTTGCAAGTTTCAGCGCAATTAATGTAAAACTGATTGGAGTATGCCTTGTTTTGATAATTTTTTGCATAATATCAATAATACCTGATTTGAAAAGGCTGAATGTTTTATCACTTGGAGAAGATCATGCTATTAATTTGGGAATTAATTGTAAAAGGCTGATAAGAAAACAGATGATTGTGATTTCAGTGTTAATATCGGTGTCAACTGTGCTTGTGGGTCCTGTAACATTTTTAGGACTTTTAGTGGCAAGTCTGGCACGGGAAGTTGTAAAAGGCTATAAACACAGAATAATGATAATAATCGCTTTTCTTATAGGAAATATAGCATTAATCTATAGCCTGTTCATAGTTGAAAGATTATTGAATTTTTCGGCGACAATAAATGTAATAATAGATTTTATTGGCGGAATTTACTTTATTTACCTTATTACAAGAAACCAGGCTTAAAAACTGGTTGATTTTAAATGAATTTGAAAATATTGCAAGGGAGCATGGTTATGATAAAAGTTGATAATATATTTAAAAAATACGGCGAAAAGGAAATACTATCGGATGTAAGTCTAGAATTGCCAAAGAAAAAAATAATATCTTTTATTGGAAGCAACGGCGTTGGTAAAAGTACACTTCTTTCCATAATAACAAGAACATTGTCAAGAGATTCAGGAAATGTGGTTATAGAAAATAAAAATTTAGAAGAATGGAGAACAGAGGAACTTGCAAAAGTGCTTTCAATTTTAAAGCAGTCAAATCATCTGAATATAAGGCTGACTGTAAAGGAACTGGTTAGTTTTGGAAGGTATCCTTATTCAAAAGGAAAACTTACTTTAGAAGATGAAGAAAAAGTAGAGCAGGCTATAGAATATATGGGACTGAAAAATTTGGAAAACAGATTTATTGACGAATTGAGCGGAGGGCAAAGGCAGATGGCATACATTGCGATGGTTATTGCTCAGGATACGGAATATATTTTTCTAGATGAACCTTTGAACAATTTGGATATGAAACATTCAGTACAAATAATGAAAATTTTGAGAAATCTTGTAGATGAAAAAGGAAAAACAATTATAATAGTAATACATGATATTAACTTTGTCGCAAACTATTCAGACTACATTGTGGCACTTAAAGATGGGAAAATGGTTAGACACGGGAATACAGAAGAAATTATGAAAAATGAAGTCCTAAAGGACATATACGGAATGGAGATACCAATTTATGAAATAGAAAACAGAAAATTCTGTTTGTATTATTAAATTATATAAAATAAAAAATGGAGGTATATATTATGATTAAAAAAACAGGAAAAATTTTGGTTTTAATAGCATTAAGCATTATATTTATTGTGGGATGTTCAAAATCTGGAAATGAAAAGGCTGGAAATGGAAAACAGCTGACTATTTCCACTGTGAAAGGCGATGTAAAAGTGCCTGAAAATCCTAAAAAGGTTGCTGTATTTGATTATGCGGCACTAGATGTGATAGGAACTTTAGGAGTAAAGCCTGAATTGGCACTACCCGCTTCAAATGTGCCAGAAGGATTGAAACAGTATGCGCAAGGTGCAGTTGACGCTGGAGACGTAAAAGAGCCAAATTTGGAAAAAATAAGTGAATTTAAGCCAGATTTGATAATAATAAGCGGAAGACAGACTAAATTTTACGATGAACTAAGTAAAATAGCCCCAACTATATTTTTAGAAACTGATACAAAAAACTTTATTTCAAGTTCAAACGAAAATGCTAAAAAAATAGCAAGTATTTTTGGAAAAGAAAAAGAAGCTGACGAACAGATAGCAAAAATTAATTCTGAAATAAATGATATAAAAAATATAGCAAAAAATTACAACAAAAAAGCACTAGTTACTTTGACAAATGATGGGAAAATAAGTGCTTTTGGTGCAAATTCAAGATTTGGATTTATTTTCACGGATTTAGGATTAAAAAATATTGATGACAGTATAAAGGCTTCTACACATGGACAGGAAATAAACTACGAATACATTGCTGAAAAGAATCCTGACATAATATTTTATGTTGACAGAACTAAAATTGTAGGAGGAAGTAAGGCGGGTGCAGATGTTCTGAAAAATGAACTAGTTGCCAATACTAACGCTGGAAAAACTAATAAGGTGGTAGCTTTAGATGCTGAAAACTGGTATCTTGTATCAGGAGGACTTGCTACAATTCAAAAACAGCTTGAAGAAATAAAGACAGCTATTACAAAGTAACAGAAAAATAAAATTTCAGGATTATGAACACTAGTTTTATTTAATTTGAATTAGTTTACTTTGGAGAGGATACAAATATATGTCAGAATACCTATATCTTTGGATATAAGTTAATGGCATATTTTTTGTTTTCAAAAAATTTGAAATATAATTTTTCATATAGTATAATAGAACATACGCATTTTTGAAACGAACTAACAAAATTTTATTAAGACAGTTTTGAAAAAATAGATTATAATTTGATAAAAGTATTTAAGAAATTCAGAACTTTGTAAATCTAGTTCAAACTAAAGGAAGAGGAGAAAAATGGAAGAAAGTATAAAAGAAAAAAACAGCCTAGCAGATAACAAAAAAATGAGATTTGGCACAGAATCAATCCCAAAATTGCTAGTTTCACTTGCAGTGCCAGCAATTATCGCCAATCTTGTAAATGCGCTTTATAATGTTGTAGACCAGATTTTTATTGGACAAAAAATTGGATTTTTGGGAAATGCGGCTACAAATGTGGCTTTTCCACTTACGACAATTTGCCTTGCGATTGGGCTTATGACAGGAGTTGGAGCCGCGACTAACTTTAATCTGGAATTAGGGAGAAAACGTCCCAAAAGAGCAAAAAGTGTGGCTGGAACGGCAGTAACAATGCTGCTTTTAGGCGGAATTGTTTTGTGCATACTAATTAATATTTTTTTAAGACCGATGCTGACGGCATTTGGTGCTACAAATCAGATTTTTGATTATGCAATTGAATATACTCAAATTACATCTTTAGGAATACCATTTTTATTATTTGCAATAGGGGCAAATCCTTTGGTAAGAGCTGATGGAAATGCTTTTTATTCAATGCTTGCGATAGTTGTTGGATCACTTGTAAATACGATACTGGATCCGCTGTTTATGTTTGGATTTGATATGGGAATGGATGGTGCGGCTTGGGCAACTGTGATTGGGCAGTTTGTTTCGGCAGTTATTTTGGCTTTGTATTTTTTCAAGTTTAAAAGCGTAAAATTTGAGGTAAAGGATTTTAAGATAAAAATACGGGAAATAGGGATTTTATTTGCATTGGGAACATCGCCTTTTATTTTTCAATGTTCTGCTTTAATTATTCAAATTGTAACAAATAATCTGCTAAAGATATATGGGGCAAAATCCATTTATGGAAGTGAAATTCCAATTGCTGTTGCTGGAATCGTTATGAAAATAAATGTTATATTTATAGCAATTGTATTGGGACTGACACAGGGGGCGCAGCCTATCGCAGGATTTAATTATGGAGCGAAAAAATTTAAGAGAGTTCGGGAAATACTGAATTTGACGTTAAAAGTGGCATTTGTTATTTCATTAGTGGCATTTGCAATATTTCAATTTTTCCCAGTTCAGATAATTTCCATTTTTGGTAGCGGAAGTGAACTTTACTTTAAATATGGAACAAAATACATGCGGGTATTTCTATTTTTCATATTCCTAAACGGTGTGCAAGGTGCAATTACAATGTTTTTGACATCAATTGGAAGGGCATTTCAAGGGGCTTTTCTGTCACTTGTAAGACAAATTATATCACTGTTGCCGCTGCTTATAATTTTACCGTATTTTATGGGAGTTGACGGAATTATGTTCGCATTTCCATTGGCGGATTTGGCGGCATTTGTTGTATCGGTAATTGTTTTGAGAAGGGAAATGAAAAAAATACCTTTGGAAAATGAAGAAGATTAGCACGAGTATTATTGAAATATTTTATGAAAAAATAAAAATTTATGGAAAAGGAAATGAATGAAAAAATTTAGGATTGAAAAGGAACATCAGAGAATGAAAATTTCCCAGTATTTAAGGGAAGTGCAGAATTATTCGGGACGAAGTTTGAGAAATGTGGAAGTTTTTTTGAATGGAAAGCAAGTGAGACTTACCAAAAAATTGCCTTCCCACGGAAATCTGAGAGTTGTGGAAAAGAAGAAAGGTACAGATATTAAACCGATTAAACTGCCACTTGACATTATTTTTGAAGATGAAGATATTTTGGTTGTAAATAAAGAGCCCTTCTTACTGACGCATCCGACACAGAAAAAAGCAGATTTTACGCTAGCAAACGGAATTGTAAATCATTTTTTTGAAAAATATGGTGAAGTTCGAGTGCCACGATTTTACAACAGGTTAGATATGAATACATCTGGGCTGATTATTATTGCAAAAAACAGCTTTGCACAGGCATTTTTACAAAACTTTTCAATATTTGAGAAAAAATATTTAGCGATTGTGAATGGAATTATTGATGATAAGGGAATTGCAAGAATCAATGAAGAACTTGCAAAAGATGGAGAAAAGCATAAAATTCAGGATTTGGAAAAGGAAAATTTAAAATCCGAAGTTGAAAAAATTAATTTTGGAAAAGTGAAAAAATACGAAGAAATTGAGAAAATTGAAAGCAATTTAAATGTTGAAAATGAAGATAGTAAAATTGCAGAAAATACAAATTTTGACAATAAAGATAATAATTTAAATTTAGCAAATAAAAGCAATTTTGAAAATGAAAATTTGAAAGAAAATAAAACGAAAATTATTATTGAAAGACGAATTTTTCGAGATGGGGAAAATCTGGAAAGAATAATTGACACACGTGGACAATATGCAAAGACAGCAATAAAAGTTCTGAAAGTTTATCCTGAAAAAAATGTGACGCTGGTAGAATGTGAGCTGTTTACAGGCAGAACTCATCAAATTCGTGTCCATTTAAAATCCATTGGGCATACAATCGTTGGAGATGAGCTTTACGGAAACGGCTTAAATAAAGAACTTGGAATAAATAGACAATTTTTACACGCTTATAAGGTAAAATTTATACATCCTGCATTGAAGAAAGAAATAGAGCTGGAAATACCGATGTTTAAAGATATGAAGGAATTTCTGGAAAATAAATAATTTTAAGATGACCGCTTTAAATCAAAGTTAAGAATTTTGATTGGCGGTTTTTTGGTTTTTGTTATAAGATTTAGATTTTTTGAAAAAAATAAAAAATTTAGATAAATTATATTTTAAAAATTTTATAAAAGAAAGGACAAAAAATGAAAAAATTTAATTTTTCTGTTGATTTGATAAATGATAATATTTTGAAGTCGCTTCTGATTTTTTCGATACCTATACTTGTGTCGAATATTTTTCAGCAGCTTTACAATATGGCGGATATTGCTATTGTAGGGCATACTTTGGGAGATAATTCACTTGCGGCTATTGGGGCTTCGGCGGCTATTTTTGAGCTGATTTTTGGATTTGCGTTAGGAATTGGAAATGGGCTTAGTATGGTTACGGCTAGAAATTATGGAGCGAATAATAAGAATCTTTTGAAAAAGTCTGTGGCTGGCTCAATTGTTATTGGAATTTGGATTACTGTGGGAGTAATGATTTTATCACGGTTTATTCTTATGCCACTGCTAAAAATCTTGCATACGCCTGAAAATATTATAAATGAAGCATTTGAATATATAAACATAATAACAATGTTTATTGGCGTAACTTTTTCCTACAATCTGTCGTCAGGACTTTTACGTGCAATCGGAAACAGCTTTATGTCGCTTGTATTTTTGGTAATTGCCTCAATTTTAAACATTTTTCTTGATATTTATTTCATAACTTCCCTTAAAATGGGAATTGGCGGAGCTGCGATTGCAACAGTTATTGCACAGGCAATTTCAGTTATCTTGAGTATCATCTACATTTACGTAAAAGAACCGATTTTAATTCCTAGAAAAAAACATTTCAGATTTGATAAAAAATTGTACAAGGAACTGCTTGGACAGGGACTTTCTATGGGATTTATGATTGCAATTGTACTTATGGGAACGCTTATTTTACAGTATGCGATAAATGGGTTTGGATACTTGATTATCGCTGGGCATACTTCGGCAAGAAAACTTATGGGATTTTGTAACATTCCGCTAACTACAATAGCACTTGCACTTGCAACTTTCGTTTCCCAAAATAAAGGTGCAAACAAAGTAGATAGAATCCAAAAAGGCGTATTTTACGCCAATATGATGGATATAATTTTTGCAATCGGTATCATAATTTTTGTATATTTATTTTCCAAAAACATGATTCACCTGATGTCAGGCTCCGAATCTGAAATCGTCCTCCACAACGGCTCAACCTACCTAAAAATCGCCTCTCCATTTTTCACGATACTAGGAATCCTCTTTAACTTGCGATACGCTTTACAGGCTCTTGGAGAGAAATTAATCCCTCTTGTTTCCAGCGTAATAGAATTTTTGGGGAAAATAATCTTTGTAATTTTTGTCGTGCCAAAATTGGGTTATTTTGGTGTAATGATTTGCGAGCCGCTGATTTGGATTGTGATGGTGGGGCAACTGGGAATTGCGTTTTATGGGAATGGGTATGTGAAGAATTATTGAAAAACTTTATAAGAAAAAATCACTTAAATGATACCATTGTGACAATATGATTAAATCAAATTATAGAATTCTTTATTTTAGGGATTTATAAACATAAAAAAAGACTTTCTGACGACGTTGTATTATATATTATAAATAGTGCTTTGTGACAAGGAGAAAAATATATGAAAAAAGAAATAATAAAAATATTAAAATTAGAAGGACCTATGCTATCTGGAGAATTAGCTAAAAAAATAAAAATGAAATACAATACTACAAATGAAAATGCAAGGCAAATTATTTCAAGAGCAAAATCACCAGTTCAAAAATTAAAGACAATAAATTTTTCCAATAGACAAAGGTACGTATATTTAGAAGAACAGTATAATAAAGAAAAATATAAAGATAATTTATATGAAGCTCTTAAAAAAGCAGCTAAAAATTATTATCAAATTTTAATTGCAATAGAAAACAACGGAGGATTCATTTCAAAAAAAGTTCTCGCTAGTTATGTATCAGCTCCAGTTAAAGACCTAAAGGGACATTTAAGATATGATAAATTAATCGAAAATCTTATTAATCTTGGTTTTATAGATGAATTTGACGATGAGTATTATCAGTTGCTTTATCCATTAACCAAGTTAAATATTTCTAGAACAAAAGCTTTAGAATTTGCACAAAAACAAGTAATTTCAGATTTGAATAATCTTATGAGAAATTTAAACCTAGTTGCATATAATTCTTCAAAAACATTTTTTCAAGAAGCAGAATTTGCAAAATTTCAATGGGCATTTTCATCTCCTTCTTATATTACAGGATTATTTAATAAGAAAAATAATAAACCAGGATTTTTCATTTGTGATATAAAAATAGGTAAAAAATTAATTGAAGAAGATATAAAATTTTTTATAGACAAATTAGATATTATAAAAAACTTTAAAAAATTATCTAATTTTACACCTATAATAGTTGCAAGCAGTTACGATAAAGAAACACATCAAAAATTAAAAGAAAAAGGAATAGTTGTTTCTACAGTAAAAGATTTGTTTTCCGAAAAATATGTTGAACTTTTAGAAAAATTAATAGAAATAATGACTAATTCAGCTGCTATAATATCCAAAAATCCTAAAATATTAGAAGAGTTAGCTAAAGAAAATGAACTTTTGAAAGGAAAAATGGGAAATTTATTTGGAGATTTATTTGAAATTTCAGTAGGATACTATTTTTTTAATTTGGGATGTAAGTATCTTGATATGAATAAAATTATTGAATTTCAAAAGGAAAACGAAATAAAAAAAACAAAAAGAGAAATAGACATTTATGTAGAAAAAAATAATAAATTAATTATAGTAGAATGTAAAGGGAGAAAAAATTATTTAAACTTTGAAGAAACTGAAAAATATTTAAAAGAAAAAATTCCTATTATATATAAAGGATTAAGAAAAAATAATTCAAATCAAGAAATAGAATTTGAATTATGGTCTACTGGAGGTTTTTCAGAAGAAGCATTAAAGTTATTAGAAGAATATAAGGAAAAAACAAAAAAATATAAAATTAGTTATTTTAACAAAAATGAAATTGAAGAAAAAGCCAAGAAAAGTAATTGTGAAATTTTAAAAAAAAGCATAAAATCAATATTCTCAAAATAAAAAAAATTTGTATACAGAACTTATAAAATAATTGAATTTTTGGAAAAAATAGGAGCAACTAGAAATATCAGATATATAAAAATCGTCGGAAAAAAATCAAGCAACGAAAATCACTAAGAAATCGTTACTTAAAAATTATTAATTATTTTTTGGATTTTTGATAATTTAATTTGTTATAAGACTGCAAAGTTTTTTGTTATCTGAAATACGATATAAATCCATTTTAGGTCTGTTTTTTTTATCAAACGAATAAGATAATTTGTAATTTGAAAAAACTTGTGTTTTGTCATTCAAGTTTGTAAAATAGATAGAATTTTCATTTTCTTTTACTTCGTAATCTAATTGTGAAAGTTCAAGCGAAACTTTTCCTGTTTTTAATGCTGCGCGATTATCCAATATGCTAACTGAAATAGACGGCTTGCCATTTTCATTCAAGAATTTTATATAAGTAAGTCCCTTAAAAGTTCTGTCAACAGAATGAGGACATCTCCAAACTTCTTTGGATATTATGTCAATATCAGAATCAGAAAAACTTAAACTAAAAGTCAGTAAAAACAATGTAAATATAATTTTTTTCATAAAATCACTCCCAAATAATAATTTTTTTCATATTTTATAATATTTTTTTAGGAAAATCAACAATAAAAACTAATATTGACAGAGTAAAAAATATAGGGGCAAATAAATTTAATTAAATTTCAAATTAACAAAAAAGAGGAAACCAGTTACAATATAATCGCTAAATCCTATTGAAAGGTGGTTCCCTCTATGATTAGAATATCAAATTTTTCTTCACTTGTAAAGACTTTTTTTAAAAATATTTTTTCCTTCAGACTTCCGTTTGAGCAGCAGTTTAAGCTGTTTGTCACAAAAGCTTTTGAAACGCTGTTTAGAGTTTATGTCAAAAGAGTTGATGATTACTTCTTTCATTCCAACGAAAGAAAAAATAAGTTTAAAAGCAAAGGATTTGTTAAAAGAACTGTTACTACTGCCTTCGGGCATGTCACTTTTGAACGTCGAAAATATGTAAACAAAAAAACAGGCATTCACTACTACATTGATGAAAAAATTGGACTTAAGCGGTATAGACAGCTTTCTGAAGAGATGATTTTTACTATACTTTTTGAATATCAGCATACTACAGCTTCATTTCTTGCAAAAACTTACGGTATTTCAAGGGCTACCGTGTATAATCTTGTCAATTCTTTTCAAATGCCAAAACTTAATATTGAAAGATTTGAAAGAGATGACAATTCGCCAGTATATATGGAGATTGATGAAGATCATATGAAGTGTAGAAGAAGTAAAAATACATATATGAGGATGGTTGTAATACATCGTGGAATTGAGGAAATCTCCAGAGACAGGAACAAACTCATTGACAAGCACACAATAATGTTTCCTACATCCGTATCGCTTGAGGAAGTGTCGGAGTATGTACTTAACTATCTTGAAAAAAGATACAATATGGACAAAAAGAAACTAATTGTGAACTCTGATGGAGGAATATGGATAGACAGCTTTGTAAGAGAACTTGGAATTTACAAGCCAATACACATTTATGACAAGTTCCATTTAGTAAAAGCCATAGCTGAAATTTCTAAAAGGGACAAGGAAATATCAAAAAATCTTTACAAATGGCTAAAGGGAGACGATTTTAAAGAACTTGAAAACTTTTATGAAAATTTTAAGGAAAAGGAGAATGTAAGTCAGAGAAGAAAAGACCAGACGAAGATGCTATTTAACCAGTATGAGAAGATAAGAAGAATATACACCAAGGAGGACTACATAGGCTCAAGGACGGAAGCCCTAGTATCCCACGAATGCTCAAGATTTCTATCAAGTAGGCCAAAAGCATTTTCAAGAAGAAAGATAAAGGCAAGAGCGTTATACTACACTTTACTTTCTTTGCAAACTATGGAAAAAACAGGGAAAAGGCGTATGAATTGTACTTTAGCGGCAAAAGAACGAGTTCACTAGAAAAGGTAATAGAGATGGAATGCTTGCCAGAAATTGTTAATGAAACAGGAAAAAACACAAATATGCCATATTTGAGAGGAGGAGAATGTCCAACTAGGGAAGTTTTGAAAGAAATATCACAAAGTAAAATATTTTAAAAAAAGCAGTCAAAAAAGATTTGTTGTGGTATTTAATGACTGCCCCTATATTTTTTACTCTGTCACAAAAAAAGCAATTCATCTCCCACTTATAGAAAGCCTACGACTTCTTGCTATCTTTTTGTTAAAATAATTAAAAAAAACAGTTGCAAAAAAAACAAATAATTATTATAATGTAGGTAATAAAGAAAAAATAGTTTGATTATCAAACTTAAACTTATACAACTACATTAGTTTGGGGATCTGGTTGAGCTTGATGGGATTCAAATGTAAAGAACAATTATGTAAAAATTGTTATAAGCTTATAGGAAGGAGGTAAAAAATTTAGCTTTAGGTGAAATAGAAAATAGAAGACAAAAGATTTCTATAAATTTAGAATGAAAGGAAATGTTTATGGAAAAAGCAGTTTTAGTAACGAGTTTCGGTACATCACATAAGGATACGAGAGAAAAATGCCTTGATTCGATTGAAAATAAGGTAAAAGCCAAATATGGAAGTGAAAGAGTAGAAAGAGCCTATACATCGGGAGTTATAAGACAAATAGTGAAAAAAAAAGAAGGAATTCACATATTTGATCAGAATGAAGGACTGGAGGCTTTGAAAAATAAAGGTTATGATGAGATTGTAACAATGTCGCTGCATATTCTAGATGGAATCGAATATGCAAAACTTAATGATAAATATGGAAAAATATCAAAACCGCTTTTAGTAACCGACGAAGATTTTCGAAAAGTTGTAAATGATGAAGAGTTTAACAGTACTGAAGGAAATGATGCCATCGTGTTTATGGGACATGGATCTGAAAGTTCTGCAGACAGTACATATCAACGGCTTCAAGAGGAATATGTAAAGGCTGGGAAAGATAATATTTTCATAGCTACTGTTGAAGGGCAAGTGACAATTGAAGATGTTATTCAAAAATTAAAAGGAAGAGGATTTAGCAAAATATTGTTAAAGCCATTTATGATAGTAGCTGGAGATCATGCCAAAAATGATATGGCTTCTGATGAGGAAGATTCGTGGAAGACAATTCTGCAAAATGAGGGCTATGAAGTAACACCTGTTCTAAAAGGAATGGGAGAATATAAATTTATACATAATATGTTTATGGATAAACTTCAGGAAGTCTATTAACATACAAAATAAGGAATCAATAAAAAAATATTTATAATAAACTTATAGGTGTTTTACAAACTTAATAAGGAAATCGGTTAAAATCCGATACAGCCACCTCTACTGTGAAACTGACGAAAATATGCAAAGCCACTGGAATATAAAATATTTCGGGAAGGATATGAGTAGGATGAAGTTAGTCAGGAGACTTGCCTATATAAGATTACATTTTTCGGGAAGGGAAAAATTTAATATATTGTAGATGATTATTATATACTGGTATTCGTCTGTCTTAATATATGAAATTCAGTTCAACTTTTCTCGGTTGGATTTTTTTATTTATTGAAAAAGTAAAGGAGATGTGATTAACTCACTATAAAATAATGAAAAATAACAAAAAATTAATAAAATACTTGATACAAATATTAGTTGTGCTTTTCGGAATAAGTTTTTTTACATTCTGTCTAATGTATATTTCGCCAGGAGATCCTGCTCAAGTTATGCTTACAGAATGCGGACATCTTCCAACACCTGAGCTTTTAGCACAGACAAGAGCTGAACTTGGACTTGATAAGCCTTTTTACATCCAGTACTGGAAATGGCTATTTGGAGTTCTGCAAGGTGATTTTGGGAAATCCTATTCGTTAAGAGTTCCAGTAATTCAGAAGATAGGGCAGGCATTTATTCCTACATTGTCCCTTTCGTTTATGGCACTGTTTTTAATGTGTGTAATTTCAATACCGACTGGAATACTTGCAGCTGTAAAAGAAAATAAATGGCAGGATTATTTGATAAGAATGATGACGTTCATGGGAATGTCTGTGCCAAGTTTTTGGTTAGGGCTAGTATTTTTGAGTATATTTGGAGTACAGCTTAGACTCGTATCAGTTTCAGGTGGAAATGCTGATTTTGGTTCAATGATTTTACCTGCATTAACGATAGCGATAGCAATGTCTGCAAAATATATACGGCAAATAAGGCACATATTTCTTGAAGAGTTAAACAAAAGTTATGTAACAGGAGCTAGAATGAGGGGAATAAAAGAACGTGATATTTTGTGGAAACATGTATTGCCTAATGCAATGCTACCTATAATAACGCTTCTAGGACTTTCATTAGGAAGCCTTCTGGGAGGAACTGCAGTTGTAGAAATAGTTTATAATTGGCCAGGAATGGGAAGAATGGCAGTAAAAGCAATATCAGCTCAGGATTATCCGTTAATTCAGTCTTATGTGCTAATAATTGCATTCTTGTACTTGATAGTAAATATCGCAGTTGATATTTCGTATAAATATCTAGATGCAAGAGTTGAGGAGGTAATTTAAACTTGAACAAATTAAAATTTATGGGAAAAAATACACAACTGAAAATATTTCTAGCACTTGCAATCATTGTGGTATTAATTGCAATTTTTGCACCATTTATAGTACCAAATGATCCTTTTAAACAATTAGGTCCAAGTTTATTGCGACCATCAAAACAGTATATTTTTGGAACAGATCAGCTTGGAAGGGATTTGTTCTCAAGAGTTATATATGGTTCAAGATACTCGATATTCATGACTTTGACTTTGATGTTCATAATTTTTGCTGTAGGAACGATACTGGGAGTGCTTGCAGGATATTTTGGAGGAATTGTTGATACGGTGATAATGAGACTTGGAGATATGATGATTGCATTTCCAGGATTAATTCTTGCCATAGCGATAGCTGGACTTTTAAATCCGAGTGTGAAAAATTCAATTATAGCAATAGCGGCAGTTACTTGGACAAAATACGCAAGGCTTGCAAGAAGTATGGTTCTTAAAATAAAACAGGAACTGTATGTGGAAGCGGCAAAAATAACAGGAAGCAGGGATTACTCAATAATATTTAAATATATAATTCCAAATATGATTACAACGATGATAGTAACAGCGGTTTCAGATATGGGAACATTAATGCTGGAAATAGCGGCACTTTCATTCTTAGGATTTGGAGCACAGCCTCCGACACCAGAATGGGGAGCAATGCTTAACGAAGGAAGAACAACACTTAGTAGAGCTCCTTGGATGATGATGTATCCAGGGCTAGCAATAGTAATTGTTGTAATTATATTCAATATGCTGGGAGATTCGGTAAGAGATTTAGTTGATGTGAAAAGTGAATAATTTTTAAAAATAAAAAAGTAACAAAAAATTAAATATATAGGGAGATGAAAAATGTTAAAAAATCGTAAAAGTAAATTTTTAGTTTTGATTATGGCATTATTAACGTTATTAGTAGCGTGTGGCGGGAAAAGTGCAAAAAGTAAAAGCAATCCAGATGAACTTGTAGTTGGAGTAACTTCGTTTGCAGATACGCTTGAGCCTACAGATCAGTATTTTAGCTGGGTTGTAACTCGTTATGGTGTTGGAGAGAACTTGACAATTTTTGATGAAAAAGGTAACTTGAAGCCATTGCTTGCTGAAAATTGGAAATTAAGTAATGATAAATTAGAATGGACTTTCAAGATAAGAGATGGAGTAACTTTCTCAAATGGACATCCATTGACAGCAGAAGCAGTAAAAAAATCAATAGAAAGAGTATTTGCTAAAAATAAAAGAGCAGAATCATTCTTTAAATATACTTCGATAGAAGCTAGTGGACAAGAATTGAAAATAAAAACAAAAGAGCCTGTAGCAATATTGCCTGAATCATTGGCAGATCCGTTGTTCTTAATAGTTGACACGTCAGTTAATACGGATGAATTCGCTCAAAAAGGGCCAATATCAACAGGACCGTTTGTTGTTCAAGAATTTAAGCCTGGTGAACAGACAGTTGTTGTAAGAAATGAAAATTACTGGAATGGAAAAGCAAAATTGGCAAAAGTAACATTTAAAGATATAAATGATCAAAATACAAGAGCATTATCTCTAAAATCAGGAGAAATTGATGTGGCATACAACTTGAAAGTTACTAATAAAGCTGATTTTGAAGGAGATAAAAATATTGTAATAAACGAATTGAAATCATTAAGATCAACTTATGCGTTTATGAATCAAACAAAAGGATTGAAAGACAAAGCATTGAGAGAAGCAATAATAAGAGGTGCAAATAGAGAAAACTATACACAAAACTTATTACAAGGTGGAGCAACTCCAGGAAAAGCACCAGTTCCACCAACATTGGACTTCGGATTTAATGAATTAAAGGATGAAAATGCCTATAACCGTGAAAGTGCTAAGAAAATATTAGCAGATGCAGGATATAAAGATGTGGATGGAGATGGGTTTGTAGAACGTCCTGATGGATCAAAAATTGACTTGAACTTTGTAATTTATACAAGTAGAGAAGAATTGCAAATTTATGCTCAGGCATTCCAAACTGATATGAAGGAAATTGGTATAAAAGTTACTTTAAAACCTGTAAGCTATGAAACAGTTTTGAGTATGAGAGACGATTCAAACTTTGATATGTTAATTTGGAACGTACTTGCTGCAAATACTGGAGATCCTGAAAAATACTTACATGAAAACTGGTATAGCAAAGCAGAAACAAACAAAACAGGTTATTCAAATCCTGAAGTTGACAAAATGCTAGATGAGTTATCAAAAGAATTTGATAAAGCTAAGAGAAAAGATCTTGTTGTAAAAATACAGCAGTTAATAATGAACGATGCGGCGACATTATTCTTTGGATATGAAACTACATTCCTTTACAGCAACAAAGTGGTAACAGGGCTTAAAATGTATCCAATGGATTACTACTGGATAACAAAAGATGTAGCAAAAGCTAATTAAGGAGAATTTATGTTAGAGATAAAAGATTTGACAATTCAGTATGGAGATAAGCCTCCAGTAGTTGAAAATTTTTCTCTTTCATTGAAAAAAGGTGAAATAATAACAATTGTGGGGGAAAGCGGTAGTGGAAAATCTACCGTTCTTTCTTCTATTTTAGGATTATTGCCAAATGGAGGAAAAATAATTTCAGGCGATATAATTTATAATGGAGAATCAATGCTCAGTAAAAGCCTTAATCAATGGAGGGAACTGCGAGGGACTGAAATAACTATGATTTCACAGGATTCAGGAGGAACTCTTAATCCAATAAGAAAAATAGGAAAACAGTTTGTCGAATACATTCAGACACATTCCAAAATGTCAGCAAAAGAAGCTGAAGAAAAAGCAAAAGATATGTTTTCCAAAGTAAACTTGCCAGATCCTGAAATCATTATGAAAAGCTACCCACACCAATTGTCAGGTGGAATGAAACAGCGTGTAGGAATAGCAATGGCGCTTACTTTTCATCCAAAAATTATTTTGGGAGATGAGCCTACAAGTGCATTAGATGTTATAACACAGGCTCAAATAGTGAAGGAAATAATGGACCTCAGAAAAAAATTTGACACTTCTATCATAATGGTAACCCACAATCTGGGAGTTGCCGCATATATTTCAGATAAAATAATTGTTATGCAAAATGGAAAAATTGTTGATGCAGGTAATAAAAACGAAGTTATAGAAAATCCAAAAAGTGACTACACAAAAAAACTTCTAGCAGCTGTGCCTGAAATTGGAGGTGAAAGGCTTGTCTAATATTAATGATGTAATTCTTGAAACAAAAAATCTTACAAAAATTTATGAAAAACCAAATGATAAAAAAGTAGTGGCTTGTAACAACGTAAATTTAAAAATTCATAAAGGAAAAACTTTGGGGATTGTTGGAGAATCAGGATCAGGAAAAACAACACTTGTAAATATGCTTATGGACTTGGAAAAGCCAACTTCTGGAGAGATTTTGTATCACGGAAGGGATATAAGCAAGTTTACAAAACAGGAAGTGTGGGAAAATAGACAAAATATCCAGATAGTTTTTCAAGATCCATGGTCAGCTTTTAATCCTAAAATGAATGTTATGCAAATTCTGACAGAGCCTTTGATGAATTATGGAAGATTGAAAAAGTCAGAAAGAAAGCAAAAAGCGGAAGAACTTCTTAAAATGGTTGACTTACCTGAAGAATTTGTAACAAAGTATCCGCAAAACATGAGCGGAGGGCAAAGACAAAGGCTTGGAATCGCAAGAGCAATTTCGCTTGAGCCAGAGATACTTATATGTGATGAGGCAACTTCCGCACTTGATGTTTCCATTCAAAAAAACATAGTGGAACTTCTTGTAAAATTACAAAAAGAAAAAAACATAACAATGATTTTTATATGTCATGACATAGCATTAATAGAATCTTTTGCACACGAAATTGTAGTAATGTATCACGGAGATGTGGTGGAAGTAATAGAAGGCGGACAAATTTCTGAAAAAGCAAAGCATCCGTATACTAAGTCGCTATTAAGTGCAATTTTTCCTGTGCGTGGAAAATTAATGAAATGAAAATAAAATAATAATTTTTTTAATAAAAAACAATTATGGAATTTTAAAAAAATTATAAAAAGAATGCTCTAATCCTTGTCGATTAGAGCTTTTTATAGTTTTAATTTAAATTAACAATATCAAAATTTAAAAAAAAGATAGTAATTTATACAAAAATTTTAATTATTAATAAATTTCAATATTTTTTCAAATAATCCTTCCTCCGTATATTTTTTCGGCTCTATCTCTACTTTTAATCCATATTTTTCAATAGTTTTTGTAGTAACAGGACCAATTGAGGCTATAATTTTATTTTTCAGAATTTCTTTTATTTCCTCATTTTCACTCAAGTTTATGCTATCAGCAAAGGCTTTAAAAGTTGATGAACTTAAAAACATTAAAATGTCGCTTTCTTTTATGTATTTTTCAGCTTTTTCCTTTTCCACTTCAACTTTCTGAGTTTTATACACTACAAGTTTTTCATAATTTCGGTTATATAAATTTGAATATTTTTTTTCATTTACTGGAGAAATATCAGATACTATAAATAGTATTTTTTCTCCTTCCTTAGTAAAATTCACACTTTCGTTAGCCAGTCTTTCTACCGTGTATTCTTCTGGATAAAAATCTGGAATTATTTTATATTTTTCAATTTCTTCAGCAGTTTTTTCTCCCACTACACCTATTTTAACATTTCCCAAAGAACGAATATCCTTTACTTTTCTCATAAATCCAATAACAGAATTTATGCTGTTAAATAGAAGGGTACTGTATTCCTTCAAATCAGGCATTTCAAAATCGACATATTCTATATTAATAAATGGAAGGCTCAAAGCCTGTCCGCCAAGTTCATTTATTTTATTTGATATATTTCCTTGTTTTTCCCTATTTCTTGTAACAAGAATATTTTTTCCAAATAACGGCTTATTCTCAAACCATTTCATGTTTTCCCGTAAATTTACTACTTCTCCAATTAAAATAATGGCAGGTGATTTTACATTATGCTCTTTTACTGTATTTACTATTGTTTCCAATGTTCCTGTGTAAGTTTTCTGTCTTGTCGTTGTTCCATCTTTTATTATTGCAACAGGTGTTTTTGGATTTTTTCCGTTATTTATCAAGTTTTCTGCTATTTTTTCAAGATTGCTTAATCCCATTAGAAAGACCAAAGTTCCTTCCAATTTTGCAATAACTGGAAAATCAAGTTCTATTCCATTAAATTGCGTATGTCCAGTAAACACATGAAAAGAAGTATTGATTCCTCTGTGAGTAACAGGAATTCCAGCATAAGCTGGCACAGCGATTGAAGAAGTTATCCCTGGAATTACCTCAAAATCTATATTTTCAGCAACTAAAGCCTCTATTTCTTCTCCTCCTCGTCCAAATACAAAAGGATCTCCTCCTTTTAATCTTAGAACCGCAAGTCCTTCTTTCCCTTTTTCTACTAATTTTTTATTTATTTCTGCCTGTAATTTTCCTCCAGCAGTATTTTCTTTCCCCATATAAATCATTTCCACATCAGACTTTGCATACTGTAAGATATTTTCATTTACAAGTCTGTCATAAACAATGCAGTCCGCTTTTTCTATCACGTTTTTCAATTTTAAAGTTATAAGCCCCTCGTCTCCACAGCCTGCTCCTGCAATATAAACTTTACCTTTTCTCATTTTTCATCTCCTCTTTTTTTATTTCTTCAGCCAATTTTTGTGCAGTTTCCTTTGGATTTTCTCTATTTCCTTCAACTTCTTTAAATATTCTGATTCCGTTATCATTAAACATTCCCTTTAATTTTAATGTATTTCCTTCAATAACCGATGAACAGCCTATCGGAGTATGGCATCCTCCATCAAAAATTTTTGAAAATTCTCTTTCAGCTTTACACATTATCGTAACTTCATCATCATTTATAATTTTCAGAAGATGTCGTATTTTATTATCATTTTCCCTGCATTGAATACACAAAATCCCTTGTCCTGGTGCTGGCATAAATGAATCTTTATCAAAATATTCAGTAATTCTGTTTTCCAGCCCAACTCTTTTTAATCCAGCCGCAGCCAGCACAATCGCATCATATTCCCCATCATCAAGTTTTTTCAGCCTTGTGTGAATATTACCTCGAATTGCTTTTATCTTTACATCATTTCGCAAATTCAAAAGCTCCTTTTCCCGTCTTATGCTCCCTGTCCCAATTACAGAATTTTCATCAAGTTCTTTTAATTTTTTTCCATTTTTTGAAACAAGCACATCACGGTTATCTTCCCTCATTGGAAAACACGCATTCAAAAGCCCTTCTGGAGTATTTTGCGGCATATCCTTTAACGAATGCACCGCCAAATCTATTTTATTTTCCAGCATTTCCTTTTCGATTTCCTTCACAAACAAGTCCTTTTGCGTAGTTCCTTTTATTTTTGTAAAGTCCCTTAAATCTTTATCTCCCTTTGTAACTATAACTTTCAGTTCTATTTCCAGTGGATTTTTTTTATCAAATCCTTCAATTTCGCAAAAATTCTCATTTTCTCTTAATTCATCATATTTTTTAATAAGCATTTCCTTCACTTTTTCCGCTTGTGCAAGTGCCAAAATACTTCCTCGCGTTCCAATAATTATTTTATTCGATTTCATCTATTTTCACCTATCTCAATATTTTTCTGATTTGTATATTTTCTTCTTTTTTCAAGTTTTTCCGCTATTTTTTTCAACTGCTCCTCAATAATGTAAGAATATTTTTCTACAATTTCATCCCGTTTTTCCACATTTTTATTATATTCATCCCAAATATCCTCCAAATGATAAAGTGAAGCGTTTTCAGACTCCCCTATACTTGCCTCAATATCTCTAGGAACGGCTAAATCAAGGAAAAACCGTTTTTTTCCATCATTCAAAATATTTTGAATTTTCGCTGTTTCAAGAATCAAATGTGGTGCAGAAGTGGCACTTATTACAATATCCATATTTTTTATAACATTATATTTCTCATTAAATTCTGCTGTCTGAACGTCTGGATACACTTTCTGTAATTCAATCGATTTTCGTAAACTTCTATTTGTCATTGTCAAATGGCAATTGTTCATTTTGTGAAGAAGTGTAAGAATCGACTGGCTCAAATCTCCCACTCCAATTACAAATATTTTTTTATTTTCAAGGCTCTCAAATTTTGTTCTTATAAATTTTACAGCTATCGAATCAAGTGAAATATTTTTTTCATTTATTTTGCTTTCCGCCCTAAATCTTTTCCCAGTTTCTATCGCCTGATTAAACATTATATTCAAAAAAGAAGACGTAATATTTTTATCAAGAGCGTCAAAATATGCTTTTTTAAGCTGTACAAGAATCTGATCCTCTCCCTTTATTATCGAATCCAGCCCACAAATCACCCGCAGTAAATAATCCACAGCTTCAGTTCCTCTATAGTCCTTCATCTTCTCAATCTTAAAATCCCTCTTTAACTTCTCAATTTCAAATTCCTTGCTAACATCCAAATAAAGCTCTATCCTAAGGCAAGTTTCAACAGCCACATACCCCTTTATAATCCTTTTTTCCAAATACTCCCTCAAAACATGTCTATACCCCTCTTTTACAAACTTTTCCCTTTCTTCCAAACTCAAATTTTTATAACTAAAACTTAGAATATAAAAATTTTTTACTAAATTTTCCTTCATCTTTTTTCTCTCCGTTTTTTTATTTATTTTTCAGTTGCAGATTTTAAATTTTTTAAAAGAAATTCTTTTAGCGTAGGAAATTTTGTTATATATTTTAAATTTTCAATATTAATTACTATTTTCCCTTCTTTTCTTGAAGAATTTTGATAAATAAAACTTTTTCTGCTTTCACATAATTTTTTTTGATTCAAATTTAAAATTTCTATTGTTTTCATTGCCATTTCATACTATATTCCATTTTCATATTTTGGAATTATTTCGCCTGTACTAATACTATATTCAAAATAATCTCTAGGATTATATTCAACTGGATTCACAAAATTATCATCCCATTTGTTCCCTTTTATTGAACCACAAGTTTGATTTTCAAGACAACCAGTCAAAAAATTACTGTAATTATGAAACAACTTTGGAAATTTGTCTTTAGGTTTTATATGCTCAATTTGACTTTTCTCAACAGAAATCTGTCTTTCACAATAAGGGCAAAAGTAAATTCCATCTATTTTCTGCTCATTTTCAAGCATATACTCTTTTAGTTTGTCCTTTATTTCAAAATCAAAATCTTTCCAGCTTTTCGGATTACTTTTCTTTTTAAATTCCGCAAAAAATTTTGGCTCATCGTTTTTATCTACTTTCAGCATTTTTTCTCCCCTTTTTTATTTGCAAATCCATATCCACTAAAAATAAATCTCTATCGTCTTCTCCTAGAATATCTTTTATTTTACTGTATTTTCGCTCAAATTCAGAACTTTCATAATTATCATTCTTAACCATTTCTCTTACTTGATTAAGAAGTTCATGGACACTAGGATTTCTATCTGTTTCAAGCCCCATTATATCTTCCAGTATTCTTTCCATAGTCTGTCCATACGAATTTCCAAAATTTTCTCCAGTTCTAACTTCCACAACACCATTCTTATTTTTTACTAGCAAAATTATACTTTCTTTCTCAACGCTCCCTAAAATATGCGGAGAATGTGTTGCTAAAATTATCTGATTATTCTTCCCAATTTTTTTATAAACATCAATAATTTTTTGTTGCCACTTTGGATGTAATGAAAGTTCTGGTTCATCAATCATAATTATGGAATTTTCAGGCTCCAGCATTTTTATCGCCAAAGTTCGTAAAAATAACTGCTTTTCCCCTGAAGAAAGTTCATTTATCCCAAATTTTTTTCCACTAGAATTAGTAAAAATCGGCATACTATTCTCATCTTTCGATATTTCTGAAAGTTTCACATCCAACTCCAAAATTTCAAAAATTCCATTAATTTCCTCAAAAACTTTTTTTCTAACTTGTCCCATTGTCAAATCTTCCTCTTCATTCGCAACTTTAGAAATCCGAGTTGCAATATAAGATGGAATATCCTTAATTTCGTATGAATCTACGATATTAATAAAACTATATTCTTTTTTTAAATTTGTTTGAGCTTTTTTAATTTCTTCAAAATTAATCTCAGTTGGAACATAAATTATTTTGGGAAATATTTTTAATTTTCTAAAACTTCTGCTTATTATTTTTGAATTATAATTTTGATTTTCTGTTTTATTGTGTCTGTAATCATAGTTATAAAATTTTATATTTTTCAAGCAATCTGTAAATTCAATATCCTTTTGTGCTTCTTTTTCAACTTCTGTCAATCCTTCACTATTCATAAGACTTTCCAAAACTTCTCTTTCATTCTCTTCATAAAATAATTCCACATTAACAGCTTTGCTTCTAAACATTTCAAACCAATAACGAATACTTTCCAAAACTCTAGTTTTTCCACTCCCATTAATCCCAGCCAGAACTATCAAATCCAAAACTTTTCCTTCTGACTCAAAATTTATATCTAAATTTTCAAGTCCGTTATATTCTTCTATGTGAAGATTTTTTATTTTCATTTGTGGTCACTCCTTTCTCATAAATTAAATTATTTAAGTTTTCTCAATTATTTTAACTTCCTCCTCACTCAACCCATATAGCTCATAAACCATCCCATCAATCTCATTATCCGTCATTTCAATCTCATTTTTTACTTTCTCAGCCTCTTCTTTCTTCTCTACAAATATTTCTTCCCATTCTATTTCTTCTTTTAAGGATAATTTTATTTTCGCTTTTTTCAATTCTTTTATAAATTCTGAAAAGTCGAGTAAATACCAGTCTTGTAATTTTGTCGATAATTTTTCTAATTCAAATTTTCTAGTTAATAGTCTTTGGAATTTTTGGGATAATTCTTGAAGGTTTTTGTTTAAAAATAACATTTTATCAGCTTTTTCTGAAAATATTACTTCTATCTGTGGACTTAATTCAAACATAGGGATATTTTTTATTAAATCAGGAGTAAAGTTTATTCCGCCACCCATGCTAGAAGCTTCATAAGATTTTTTTATATAATAACTTACCAATTTTGAATTTAAAATACATAATCCACTTTTGTTATATTTATTATTCTCGCTATACAGTATACTTGTAGATTTACCAGCTATGTACTCTATTTTTTCATCATAAAATACTTCAAAGAAATCTTTCACTTTCAAGATACTTGTATTTAATTTATTCACGATTTTAAATCCTTCAGAAGTAATAACACTAAGATTTTCTTTATCAACTATCTCCTCTTTATTAATAGTTCTTCTATTTTTCCCCTCTATGATTATTTTTTCTTTTGGATTTTTAGATAATATAAATACAACTGATGAAACATCAGCAGAATCAAAAACTTTTACATTAGTAAAATCATAAATCGTTTCAAGATTATTTATTACTAGTTTTCTTATAGATTTTCCATATTCCATTGATAGCCATTTATTAGGAGTTATATAACTCATATAAGAATTTTTGTTAGATATTCTCAATGCTTTTTCAATAAATGGTACATATAAATCCCAATTTCCCGTTGCACTTTCATAATTTTTACTAATCCATTCTCGTTCTTTAGGAATAAACTTTACCATACTTTCGGAATCTACATACGGCGGATTTCCAACCACAACATCAAATCCTGACAAGGGGTCTTGACCCCTTGTGGTATCAGTAAGATTTTGATAAATTTTACTATTATTACTATTATTGAAGTTTTCATATGCCATATTATTATTTTTCGCTAAATTTTCTCTAGGGCGTGTCTGAAAACTATCGAAATGATGAATTTTTAACAAATTTTTCCAAAATCAAAAATAATAAACACTGATTTTATCGTGATTTGTATAATTTATAAAATAAAAAAAACATTAAAAATAACATAGATTTCAAGTTTTCAGACACAGCCTATATTGATTTAGTTTACGTGCTGTCAATGATTTTATTTTTTTTACAGTATTTTCAATATTATTTTCTTCAGATATTATTAATAAGTGAATATGGTCTTGACATATATTGTATGCCAGTATCTTTAAATTATCATCTAATCTTATTTTTGCGATTACTTTAGTTATTAATAATTCTTCCTTTGAAGTTAATAGTTGAATATCGTTACTTTTGTTCACTTTATATTTTATCATACGCTCTGATATTCGGCTATTGTGTAATGCAGTGGTTATATGATATATTTTTATATTTGACAAGGGGTCAAGACCCCTTGCTTCAGACAGTGTCATTAAATTTTTTTTATCAATTATTTTTTCAGTTTTATTATTATGTAATTCATGTCCTTGTACATTTTGAGGTTTTTTGATATTCGCTAAGGCTTTAGGTAATGGTATTACAATTTCTTTCTCAATAACTTTTTTTATTTCTTTGCAGTATGGCTCAAGGTTATGTTTTTCTCGGTTATTATTAATATATTCCATTGTAGAAAATAACAATTCCTCTGAATATATTTCTTTTTTTCCATATTTTTGTGTCCAGACTTTTCTATCTTTTCCTTGTATTTTTTTTGTTTCTGACAAGGGGTCTTGACCCCTTGCAATTGCAGTATCAACGAAATTTTGATAATTTTTTGCTGTATTAAACACTTGCGGAAACTCCTTTTCCCAGTTAAATGCTAATTCCCCCGCAATTTCAATATCATCAATTAATGAATTTCCACATTTTATATTGTTTTCAAGTGTTGCAAGTGTTTTATTTTTATCAGCAGTTTTTAGCCATAATGATAATTTGGTGATTTCTACACTTTCCTTATTCAAATCCACCCCAAAAATATTATTTTGCAAGATTTCCTTTGTCGTATCGGAAAATAAATCTTTTGTTCCCGTCAAATCAAAAATTTTATCATTTAGATAATTGTTGTAATTTAATAAATATTCAAAAGCTGTGATTAAAAATGCTCCGCTTCCACAGGCAGGATCTACAATTTTTATATTTTTTACAGCCTCTCTGTATTTTGTCCAAAATTCTATATGCTTTTTATAATTTTTGCTGTAAATTCTTTCATCACTTTTTTTACTACTATATTTTATTTCAAAATCTGCTTCGGAAAGTTCAGGAAGTTTATCTTCGCCCAGCTCTTTTCGTTTGTCGTCAAGCCAGTTTTTTATCGAATTTTCTACAATGTATTTTGTTATATATTTTGGTGTGTAAAAAATACCGTCTTTTTTTCGTTTCCCTTTTTTCTTGTCAAATTCTTCCCCATTTAATTCTTTTTTTAAATCCTCTATATCGCTTATAGATTGCTCAAAAATATGCCCCAAGATATTTTCGTTCAGTTCAGAGTCAAAATCATATTCAGATATTTTTTTCATTTCTTCAAAAACTTCATTATCCACATAAAGACTCTCTAAAATATCGTCGTTTTTAAATAGCCCTCCATTAAAATGAGAAATATTTTCTCTCGGATTTCCTAAATTTATCCAATTGCAAAGCATTTTAAAAACTTCAAAAACATCTCCAAAGTTTTTACCTTTTTCTAAAGTCTTGTAAAAAATCTCGTTCGGAAGCAAGCCCTTGTCTTCACAAAAGCAGATAAACAGGAATCTGTCTAATAATTTTTGAACTTTTTCAATTATCGTATTTTCATTTACTGCGGGATTATTTTTTCGCATATTTTCAAAAATATGTAATCTAATAGCTTTATATTCATTATAAAATTTCTTCTCAATTTCAGCTTGATTTTTCTGGTACTCCTCAGAAAGTTCTATTGTTTTCGCTTTTTTCTTTTCAGTTCCTACCAAAGCATAAAATGAAAGAATATAAATAAATTTCTTAAATTCCAAATCATCTTTTAACTTTTCAAGAAAAAATACTTGATATTCTGTCATATCATTTGCCCTGTAAAGCCGTATTTCCTTATAGTTTGAAACTATAACCCATTGACAGTTTTTTCCGTATTTTGGAGCATAATTAAAAGCCTGTTCTACAGGCGTTCTTGTATCGCCAGTTCTTTTCTGCCTTACATCTAGCGAAACTTTCGCACCTTTCAGTTCAATTACAGCCCTGACATCTTTTTTTCCATCTGCATCAAAAAATCCCAAAACTCCATCAGCCTTCTGCCCATCTAACTTTGTTTTAGTTTCTCTTTCCAAATTCCATTCATTTTTTCCATCCGATTTATTCACAGCCCTCAACACAGTTGTAAAAATATCGTATAAAAATTCTCCTTGAAACTCTTCTTCTTTCGATTTATCCAGAACACCGTTTTCAAGATTATTTATCCATTTATTTAGCACTTTTCTTCTTTCAGAAAAATTATGTTTACTTAAATCGATTTCTTCTTCAGCCTTTTTAGCCAATATTTTCTGATTAAATAAATTATTCACAGAATTTTTTCACTCCTTATGCTCTATAATACTAACTCCCATAAAAAAAACAGAAATTATATTTTATTTATTTGCTGACAAGGGGTCTTGACCCCTTACTCAAAATACTACATAATAAATCTGCTATTTAAATAGGACATAGTGTAAATTACTATATATCTACATTCTATTAACTTTTCCATTTTTTGTCAATTCAATTTAATAATAAGATTCTCAAACATTCTAATCAGTAAATTTATAACAAAATAAAATAATAGGGAATATCTTATAAATCATAAGAATCCCCATTTGATATTCCTTCCCGTTTAAAGAATAAAAATCAAAAAATTCATGAAATTAAAGTCATTTTTTTTACGAGATTATGCGATTATATAGTGAAACTTATACAAAACCAACCTAAAAATAGGGTATAATAACTTTATGGCATATGAAAAAGATTATAGGAAAAGAATTTTAAATTTTTATTACGAAAATGGAAAAACAAAAACATTATTTCAGTTCAACATAAGTTCCAGCACATTGTACGGATGGATAAAACTTAAGAAGGAAACAGGAGATCTTTCATCAAGAACACGGAAAAGAAAATTTAAGGTGCTTGATCCTGAAAAACTTGATGAATATATGAAAGAGCCAAAGAATGCAGATAAATACATCCGTGAAATAGCAAAAGATTTTGGCTGTGGAAAGGAGACAGTGAGAGTAGCACTGAAAAAATTAGGATACACAAGAAAAAAAACAGACAAAATACAGGGAGCAGGACGAGAAAAAAGTAAATAGATATTTAAAGAAATTATCAGAAGCAAGTTCAGGCAGAGAAATAATCTATATTGATGAAACAGGCTTTGACGAATATTACTACCGTGAATACGGCTGGAGTAAAAGAGGAATGTCTATTGAAAGGAAGAAAAGAGGATTAAGAATATTCAAGAATAAATCTGGTTGCTGGAAAAATAGGGAATGCACTAATAGGAAGTATGATATACAGGGAAACAATGGAAAGTGAATTTTTTGAAGAATGGTTCAGGGAAATACTTTTAAGAGATATTGAAAAATTAGGGAAGAGAGTTCTAATAGTGATGGATAATGCCAGATTTCATAGAAAGAATATATTAGAAAAGATAATTAAGGAAACGGGGCATTATCTATTATTTCTTCCGCCATATTCGCCGGATTTAAATCCAATAGAAAAATTATGGGCTAATATGAAGAAAAAATTAAAAGACATAGCCCATAATTTTAATACACTAGAAGAAGCAGTTACTTCTGTTTTATTTAATAAATTAGTTCAATTTTAAATAGGTTTTACTATACAAAATAGAAAAGACAGGTTTTCTATTTTAAGAGAAAAGGATCCTTGCTAAGTTTAGAGATCAAAAATCTCATTTTATTTTAATCTTTTACTGCTAATAATTACATAAGAATAGAAAATAAATAAAAAAATATGCATTTCCGGAGGTAAGAGAATATATGAAAATAAATGATTTAAATGAAAAATTTGAAGATTTTGAAAAAGAGAATATCAGCAGTGTATTTCAAGGATTGATGAAAATAACAGGTATAGTCGTTTTAGCAGTTTTTCTTGTATTGTTTAAGAGAATGATATATATGCAATATTATCTTTCTTTTATAATGAAATTTAGGAGTACAGATGTAAAAGAAAAAATAACAATGCTAGCTGCAATATTTACATTATTTTCTCTTATTGTAATAATTGTATCAGCTATTATTTTTATAAAAATGATAAAAGACTATTTTAATGAAAATAGTATGGAATTATCTCATAAAATAAAGTATTATGTAATAATTTTCATAGGAATTTTAATTATTATAAATTCAATTATTGGAACATCTGAAGTTCTTAAACAGATGAAACTCAACTTTACTTTCATTCAGAAAATAATGCTGTTTTTATTTTCCGGAATTCCTTCAGGAGTAATAGCAACATCAGCAACTGCATTTTTTTCAGTAGTCTTTTTATTTTCAGTAAAAACATACGAAAAGAAATTGTATGAACACAGAATAATAGGAATAATTTATACTGCTATTGTTTCAATAATAGGATTATTAGGAATCAATTTTATAATGGAACTTTCTAACTTGTATAAAAATTACTCTTTTAAAGTGGGGCATGAATTTAAGCTTTTTATTCATTTCTTAAAATTTGTGTTGAGGTATAAAAATTTATACATTGAGATATTTAATATGTATTTCTGTGTAAATTTATTTGTAATAATATTTTTGGGAATTTTGCTGATTTTTGCTAAAAAAAATAGAGAGGGTGAATAAAATGAAAAAAATGTATACAATTTTTATATTATTATTAGGAGTATTCAATTTATCATGTTCTGAAAGTAAGACAGGAACATATTCTGAAAATAAGACAGAAAAAAATATATTTAATACAATTGTGGACACAATTAGTGGGGCTAAATTTGAATATAATGTTGCTGAAAGTACTCCTGATACTTTTAATTTAGTACATCTGTTTCTTCCTGAATCTTACGATGCTCAGCTGCTTAATGATAAACACCCTGAAAATATCAGAAATTATGAAGCTGCCGATATTTTTGACCTTTTATTTGAAGGACTTGTCAGAATTGATGAAAATGGGAAAATAGTTCCTGGACTGGCAGAGAAATGGGAAACAGGCAAGGATAAAACCAAGTGGACTTTTCATCTGAGAAAAGGATTGAAATATTCTGACGGAACTCCTATAAAAGCTGAAGATTTTAAAACTGCATTGTTGAGAATGCTGAATCCTGAAATAATATCTCCGAATACGGATGTCCTTTTTCTTATAAAGAACGGCAGAGAATTTTATGAAGGAAAGGTAAAAGCCGAAAATGTAGGGATAAAAATATTGGATAATAATGAAACTATTGAACTGGAACTAACCAAGCCGATAGGATATTTTGATATGTTAATGACAAAAGTAGAATTTTCACCTTTAAATCAGGAATTTTTTGGGAAATTGGGAGAAAAATACGGAAAAATACCTGAAAATATTTTATATTCAGGACCTTATATCATAAAAAGTATAGGAAAAAGAAAATTATTATTGGAAAAAAATAAAAATTACTGGAACGGTAACAGTATAAAAATGAATAAAATCAATGTTTATGGCGGTTTATGGGACGGAGACGACTATAAAAGAATTGCTGAAAGTAAAGGAATAGATGCAACTGTTGTATATTCTCAATTCTTTTCAAGAACCAAGCTCAAAAATGACATGAAAGAAACACAGAGATTATCTACAGGTTCTTCTCATTATTATGTTTTCAATACTAAAGTAAAAGCATTAAGTAATCCTAAGGTCAGAAAGGCTATAGATGCTGTAATGGCAGGAGAAACAAGGAAAGAATACGGATTTGTTCCGGAATACATCAGTATTAATGGAAAAAATTTCTCTGCTTTAGCTGCAAAAAATGGAAAAACTGAAAGTGAGAGTTATCATTACAAAAATATAAAAGAATTATTAGATGAGGGATTAAAAGAATTAGGAATAAATAAAATGCCTGTTTTAAATATTGTCATTAAAGAAAATTCCATTGACGGGTTCTCAGAAAATTTAAAAAAACATCTTGGAATAGATGTCGAAGTTACAAGAATGTCTTATAAGGACTTAATTTTAAAATCAAGAAAAAAAGATTTTGATATAATTGAAAATGAAATTTTGTTAGGATTTAATGACCCGATACTTTACCTTGAAAGATTTGTATCAGACAGTCCTTATAATTACGGTTCTTATTCTAATTCTGAATATGATAAACTTATAAAAATTGCCTCTGAAACAAAAGATATTAACATCAGAACGGATGCTCTAATCAAAGCTGAAAATATATATGAGAAAGAAAATCCTGCAGCAAAAATGGGCTACGGTGAAATTACTCATATTATTCTTGAAAGACCGGGAATAAAAGAACTGAAATTAGTTCCTTATGGCGGGATTTTATATTTAAGAAATGTTAATAAAGCTAAATAGAAGTTTAAAAAAGGCTCTTTGTCAAGTGTAACAAAAAGTAAAAATATATAGTAAAACCTATATAACTATTAAAATATCCTTTAATTAAATTTTATCATTAAGTATCCATATAAAGTTTTTTTATTTAAATTTTGAAAAACTGCTTATTGTTAATAAATATTTTTTCATAATCCTATGTTTTTTCTTTTTATATAAGCAAGGGAAATCAGTCGCCATTTCCCCTCATTTCGCAATAATAGTTATTTTAACATATTTAACTATAACATATTAAAGAAAATGGCGAAAGTGCTACGCACTAACCCTGGCTCGTCTAAGCATTTTTTTGAAACAAAAACGAAACTCGCTAACGCTCAGACAGTCGTTTTCATTCCAAAAAAATCACGACATTCTATATTAAATTATAAAGATTATTATATTTAAGTTCTTAAATTTGGAAAATATTAAATAAGCAAAATTTCGTTAAAGGAAAAATAACTGTCTGAGCGTAGTTTTACGAAGCGAGTTTTATTTTTTCTTTATAAGAAAGTTTTGCGTAAGCGGGGTTGTAAGGGCATGGTGTCTGATGCCCTTACGTTACAAAAAATCAAATAAAAAATAGAAAAACTATTATTAATCATAGTATTTATAAATAAAATTATAAAAGTCTTTAAGTTGGATACTTAAGAATTAAATTCGATTTTTCTAACAAGTCTATCAAATTAATTATTATAAAGTTTTACTGCTATTTTTTAAATGGAGTTTAGTATAAAATACTAATAAACATATTTTGCAATCTCATCGACTATATCGCTTGTCATTTCATCTAATACATATTTTTTATTAGCTTTAATAGTTTTCCATTCTTCCTTAGGCTTATTTGCCTTTTCATCAAACATATTTCCGCCAGTAGTAATTTTTACTTTATTAGTAGAAAAATTAATGCTAAATTCCTCTTGATTGCCAGAATTTCTCATATATGAATTATTGTCAAATCCGATAAGTTCGAATTTTTTGTTTTGAAATCTAAAAGTGTATGTATTTTGTGTTACTGACCAGCTTCCTGCACTCAAAAAATAATTAAATTTAATTTTTAAAATATTATTTTTTATGCTAATATTGTCTAAAGTATCCATAAGAGCTGGATTTTCCTTATCTCCTGCACTTTTGATAAAACCTTTGTCATTCTTGCTTACCAAAATATAGTTTCCATTTTTTTGCTTGAACAAAACCAAAAGTATTCTTGGATTTAAGTTTAAATATTCAGAGCCAAGATTTTCATTTTTCACAATGTTCGCCTTATCATCTTTTTCAATAACAACGACGGTATCTTCAAGTTTATCGTTATTCAAATCCCCTTTAGCCGAAAGAATCGTTTTCCAGCCTGCCGGAACGAATCCATTTACATTTTTTGCATTATCTGGAAAGTTTTCTCCCAAAGCAAAAAGTGAGCAAATTAAAAATACCGATAAAATAAATAATAATCCTCTTTTCATAAATAATACATCTTTCCTTTTTTTATTCTAAAATTTTTTTCAAAGCCTTAATAACCCTATCATTACTCTTTCTGTCCTTAATTGCCAGCCTAAAAAATCTTTCATCTAAAAATTTGAAATTGGACGCATCCCTTATCAAAATTCCTTCTTCCATCATCTTTTCCCGCAATTTTTTCACATTCAGCCCTTTAGAAATCAGCTCATCTTTTATTTTTACGCAAATAAAGTTTATTTCAGTTTTATAAGGCTTTATTCCTGAAATTTCATTCAGTCTTTCATACATGTATCTTTTTTCTTCTGTTATCCAGTTTAATGTCTTTTCTATGTATTCTGTATCATCAAGCACCGTTATTCCAGCCATTTCAGCGATATTGTTCACACTCCACGGCTCTTTTTTTTCAGCGATTTTATTTTCTAAATTTTTGTCAAAATAAATTCCATATCCCAATCGTAATCCTGGAATAGCAAAAAATTTTGTAAATGCACGAGTTACAAACAAATTTTTCTTGTTTTCCCCACTATTTACAATGCTTTCCTTTAGACCGTCCTCTAAAAATTCGATAAATGCCTCATCAATAAATAACTTTGTATCATATCTATTGCATTCTCTCAAAATTTCCTCTGTTTCAGCCATTTTCAAAAATTTTCCAGTCGGATTATTCGGATTGCAAATTATTACCAAATCATATTTTTTCTCAAGTTCCTTTTTTAATTTCCCAATATTAAGCCTAAACTCCTCTTTTTCTTCTAATTCAAAATATTCAATTTCAATTTTCTGACTTTCAGAATTTTTGCATGCTCTTACTGCCCTTTCATATTCCCCAAAAGTAGGTGACACAACCAGCACTTTTTTTGGTTTTATCACTTTTATGAACAAAAATATAGCTTCTGTCGCACCGTTTCCCAGCACAATATTTTCCAGTTCAACTTTATTTAGCCAAGCCAATTTTTCACGCAATTCCACATAATCAGGGTCAGGATACCTCTCAAGAATCCCAATATTTTCAGCAATTTTCTGCTTTAAGCTCTCAGGCACTCCGTAAGGATTGATATTTGAGCTGTAATCCAGTATTTCTGTTATATTTTTTTCCCTGAATATTTTATAAATATTTCCACCATGAAAATCCATTTTTTTCTCCATTCATTCTATTGTTATAGTAAAAATCAAATTCAAAAATTATGACTAAATTTCTATCAATTCGATATTAAAAGGTTTCAAATATAATTTATTATAACCAATTATTCATATATTTTCATCTTTTAATGCTAAACCCCATTTCAAAAAAAAGAAATTATATTTTATTTATTTTCTGACAAGGGGTCTTGACCCCTTGCTAAACAGAACTTATAACAAATCCATTATTTTAAGGGGAATAGTATAAGTAAATATTTTTTTATTTGATATTCAAAATTTTTATAAAAAAATAAGCTCCTGTAAATATAAGTGAAAATATCACTAAACTTAAAAAACTTGTAACATACATTATTCTTATATTTTTTCTTATATCTTCCAGTTCAAATTCCTTTGTTTTATCTCCTATCGTAGGTTTATCTATCTCTTTCCCAAAATACGATACTTTTCCTCCAAACTGCACTCCCAATGCCCCTGCAACGCTCGCTTCTGAATGTGCCGAATTTGGACTGCTATGATTTTTTCTGTCTCTTAGAAATATTTTTAGCGAATTTTTATAATCGTAGCCTAAAATCATACTGGCAAGCACTATCAAAATTCCTGTAATTCTCGCAGGAATAAAGTTAGCCACATCGTCAACCTTTGCAGAAAATTTACCAAAATCCATATATTTCTCATTTTTATACCCGACCATCGAATCTAACGTGTTTATCGCCTTATACGTCATTGCCAGCGGCATTCCTCCCAAAAACATATAAAACATAGGAGCAACTATTCCATCAACTGTATTTTCAGAAATTGTTTCCATTGTACTTCTTATTATCATCTTTTCATCCATCGTTTCCGTATCTCTTGACACAAGATAGGACAAGTCTTTTCTTGCTCTTTCTATGTCCCCTTCTTTCAGAATCCTGTAAACTCTGTTTCCTTCACGTGCCAATGAATTTATTGAAAAAATTGTATACATCAGGTAAATTTCAATAATCATAAAAAATACTGAAATTTTTACAGACTTGGAAATTAGATACATTGATGTGTACGTTATAGAAACAGTAAAAATATTAAGCGCTGCCCCAGCTAAAAATTTATACTTTTTTCTTAACAAAACTTTTTCTCCAGCACTTATTATCTTCCCAATAACCTGAACAGGATGAACGACATTCTGCGGATCTCCAAATATCAAGTCCAATACATACGCTATCAAAATTTTTATAAAAAATATCAATCTATTCACATCCCATTATCTCATAAATTTTCTCAATATCCACATTCTCTCTCAAAATCTGTGCCAACTTATCATATTCTTGATTCTTGTATTCCTTAAAGCTAAAATCTTCATTCACTTTGTCAAGCCCCTTCAATTTTCTCACTTCATTCAGAAAATGATTTGTAAATTCAGAATTGTCAAATATTCCATGAATGTAAGTTCCCCCAACATTGCCTTTTACAGCACCTTTTAACTTTTCGTCGTCAAAAATACACTTTATTTCAGTTTTTTCCTCATTTACAGGATAACTGTAGCCTTGATGTATTTCATAGCCTTTTATTTCAATGCCATCCATTCCAGCGAGTATTCCATCTGCATTTTTTATTTTCTTTTCATACTGTGTTGTTGTTTTTGCTGTTTCCATAACTGTTTCTATGTCTAATAAATCTAAGCCTGAAATTTCTTTTAGATTAGATTCAATATTTTGAGGATCCATTATTTTTTGTCCCATTATTTGAAAACCACCACAAATTCCAAATACTATCGTTCCTCTTTTTGCAAGCCTTATAATTTCCCTGCTTATATTTTTATCAATCAAGTCCTTCATGTCTTCCACAGTATTTTTAGAGCCAGGAATAATAATAATGTCCTCATCTCCAAGTTCAGAGCTTTTTGTAACATATTTCAAGGAAACATCGCTATAATGGCTAAGTGCGTCAATATCTGTAAAATTCGATATATGTTTTAGTTTAATAACCGAAATCCGAATTTTCCCTTCTTTTTTCACATTATACTTATCAATCCCTAGACTGTCCTCTTCCTCAATTCCTAGCGGCACAAACGGCACTACTCCCAGAACAGGCACATTTGTCAACTCTTCAATCATCTCAATTCCAGGAGTCAAAAGGCTCTTATCTCCTCTAAATTTATTTATAATTACACCTTTTATCCGTTTTCTCTCACTTTCTTCAAGCAGCATAATTGTCCCGTAAATTGCCGCAAAAACACCGCCTCTGTCAATATCAGCAACCAGAATAACAGGCGAATCAGCCATTTCCGCCATCCCTGTATTTACAATGTCGTCTTCCTTCAAGTTAATTTCCGCAGGGCTTCCTGCCCCTTCCAGCACGCAAATATCAAAGTTATCCCTTATGTGGTTGTACGCCGCCATTATATCTTTTTTTAAATTATGCTTATAGGCAAAATATTCTCTCGCATCCATGTTTTTGTAAACTTTTCCATTCACAATAACCTGTGATTTTCTGTCTGTTGTAGGTTTTAATAATATCGGATTCATAAATGCCTGTGGCTCGATATTAGCCGCTTCAGCCTGCACCACCTGAGCTCTCCCCATCTCTTTTCCATCCTTCGTAATAAACGAATTTAAAGCCATATTCTGTGACTTAAACGGCACCACACTATACCCGTCCTGATAAAATATTCTGCAAAATCCTGCATTGATTATGCTTTTTCCGACATTAGAACCTGTCCCCAGCAACATTATATTTTTGTGTTTTCTTTCCATAAATTCTGCTCCTTTTAGTTATTAAATATTTTTATTTCTAAAAATCTATAAAATTATATTAGGCTGTGTCTGAAAACTCAAAATCTATGTTATTTTTAATGTTTTTTTTATTTTATAAATTATACAAATCACCATAAAATCAGTGTTTATTATTTTTGATTTTGGAAAAATTTGTTAAAAATTCATCATTTGGAGAGTTTTCAGACACGCCCTAATACAGTATCTTAAATTTTTTATTTTCTCTACTTTTTGAAAAGGTTTTTTCTCTTTTATTATGTAAATTCTATTATTATCAAGTTTTTGTAGTCTTTTTCTTTTACAATTAACTTTTATTAAAAAAGTCAAATTATTATAAAATTTCCATTCCTACTCCTACTAAAACTTCATAAACTGGTGATAATTTTTTTGGAACATAAATAATAAAGCCATCACGTCCACGTGTAAGCAAAACTCTGTAACTATTAACACGATATAAACTATCTCCTGCATTATTTTTATCAAAGTTTTCCCATTTTCTTTCTTTTTCATTCCACAACATATCCTCGCCCCATCCAATTATAGGCATATCAATTTCCAAACCTTGACATTGAAATTCTGAAATTGCCTGTTCTATTCGATAATTAAAATCATTATCATTAAACCATTTTACTACATTTATATCAGTATTATTTTTCTTATTTTTGAAATTTTCGGAATATTTAGCTTGAGATGAAGCCATTACGCCGTAATATTTTTTCTCATTTTTAGAATATCTTTTAAAACAATATTTTTTAGCTTTTCCAAAACTATGTGTAACATACATATTAAATCCTGAGTTTAAAATTGATGGAGCTAATTCTTTTGCTTTTTCTATATCACTATTTAACAAAAAATTTACAAATTGACTTACTTTATTAGCTAAATGGCTTCTCAAACTAATATCCAAATCAAAATTATCATTTTTAATAATATTACTCGAACTTTTAAATATAGAAGTTAATCTTTCTGGACAAATAACTTCCCATTTTTTCTCACTTTTACTAATCGCCTCGTTCCAATGTGCTAAATTGGAGCTTTCGCCATTATAAATTTCTTGTCCTTCTCCTACAAGAACTACGAGAACTCCCCAGTCTAAGCGTTTTTCTGTCATTTCAATTAAGATATCTGGTTCTGAGCGATTAATTTTTTTCTTAAAATTCATTCGCTCTTTATCCCAAGCACGCTGCCCTTCATCAAATACAATTACATTTTTATCAAAATCTGTTGCTCCCTTTTCCAAATACTCATTAATAACTTTGTGAATACTTTTTACAAATACATTACTATTTTTTCCCAGCGTATTTGATAAAACTTTAATTAATGAACCATTTCCAGACAAATAAATAGAATTTATACTTTTAATGCTTTCGCAAATATCATAAACATACTGTAATCCTAAATATGTTTTCCCCGCTCCCGGCACTCCAGTAACAAACACCAAAATATGTTTTTTCTTCTTTTTGGCATCAATAGTTATATTTTGTAAATTTTCCATAGCAGCAGGAATCCTAGTGCTGCTTACTCTACGAATGTTTGGAAGTTCCTCATTTTTCATTATTACTCGTGCAGCTTCTATAATTGTAGGAAGTGGTTCATATTTTGAATAAATCCAATTTTTTAAACTTTTTCCATTCATTTTATTTTCTTTTGTTACTACTCTTTGAATTACTTCTGATAAATAATTAATTGAACATATAGTAATGCTCTTTTTTCTCTTAGTTTTTTTATTTTCAGATTTTGTAAGTACTAAAATTGGTATTATTTTTTTATTTCTTGATTCAAAATGATATTCTTGAATGTCACGAAAATACGCTACTGTTTGATCAATATCTTCCACCAAAAAATTCTTTTTCATTTTAAATTCTAAAATAAAAACTTTTTCATTACTCAAAATAATAACATCTATCCTTCTTCCACCTTCATACGGCAATTCGTATTCAAATATAATATTAAAATTTTTCTTAATTTCTTCAATTTTTACAAGAATTTTTTTCAACTGCTCAAAACTATCATCCCAAGCCTTAATTTGCAGCTCTCCAAGTTCCAAATTATAATTTTCTCGAAAATTCTTTTTCATTTTATTTAACCAATTACTTTTTTCTTCGTTTAAAAAATTCTCGATAGAATTTGCGTAACAATAACGTTTCATATTCCTAATCCCCTCTTACTTTCTAAAAAATCTAAATTACCAATTTTTCCCAACAATATTGAATTCTTATTTTAATTTTTCCTAAAAAAATTATAATGTTTTCATAAATAACTTATTTATTCTTAGTAAAACAATTATAACAGATAAAAATGCCATAAGCAAATTGGATTTGCAAAAAATATTTTTATTTTCTTTTAGATTTTATTCTGTCCAATACTTTCTTAACTTTATCGCTATAAAATACTCCAATTACAAATGAAACATGCGATAATATACAAAATATATATTTTCTCCCATTTGTCAAACGAGACATTATCGAACTATATTCATTTTCAAAAATAGCTCTAAACACAAAATAAATAAATATTACAATCATTACCAAAATTAATACTTTTTTATTCATTTTTTTTAGAAATCTTTTGCACAAATATCCTAAGAAGTACATAATTCCCAATATTATTATCAAGCAAAACAACGAAAACACAATTACAAAAATCTTCAAAATCTGCTCTGGAGCTTCCAACAAAATCCCAGTAGAAAATAATGTAAAAATAAACCAAAACAAATATGCTAACACTGGATATATTACTGACTGAACTAAAAAATAAATTATTGTAAATAAAATTAATCCTAAAAAATTATTCGGTTTTCTCACAAGCTTATTTGTATTTTTTTCCACTTATTTTTCCTCCTTCTTTTATTTTTTTCTTTTAAATTTTATTCTATCTAATATTTTTTTGACTTTATCGCTATGAAATGCTCCCATTATATACGAAATATGAAATATAGTACAAAATATATACTTTTTCTCATCTATTAAAGCATCAATTATTGAATTTTGATCTCCAGCAACAGTTTTGTACAAAAAATAAATCAATATTACAATCATTACGGTATTTAATCCTATTTTATTCATTTTTCCTAGAAAATCTTTACATAAATATCCTAAATAACACATAAATCCAGATAATATTACCAAACAAACACAATAAAATAGATAAGTTAAAATAACTTGAATTTCTTTTATTTTTAAAATTCCCAAAGCATCTGCTATTCCTCCAAAAATCAGCGTGAAAGAAAACCAGAATAAAAATCCTAATAGCGGATATATCACATTCTGAACTAAAAAATAAATTATCGCAAATAAAATTAATCCTAAAAAATTATTCGGTTTTCTCACAAGCTTATTTGTATTTTTTTCCACTTATTTTTCCTCCTTCTTTTATTTTTTTCTTTTAAATTTTATTCTATCTAATATTTTTTTGACTTTATCACTAAAAAATACTCCAACTGTGTAAAAAATATGTGATGCTGTACAGAAAATATGTATTTCCCGTGCTGTCGGCGCAAACATTGCTGTACTTTCATCTGTTTCTGTAAAAACTTTATACAAAAAATAAATTAAAATAGCTGTCATTACACTGCCTAATACCGTTTTATCCATTTTTTTCAAAAATTTACTGCACAAATATCCTAAGTAAAATACAAGAATAAGCACCATTATTAAAGCAATTCCCGAAATTACAACAGCAATAGTGGTCATAGCCACTTGCGGAAGATGTAAAAATTCCAGAGTATTAAGAATAATTCCTGCTGACGACATCGCAAAAACCAGCCAGAACAAAAGTGCTAATGCTGGATATATTGTTTTCTGAAAGAAAAAGTAAATTACTGTAAATAAAACTAATACTAAAAAACTTTTTGCTTTTGACATAAATTTATTTTCATCCTTTTTTCTCCTTACTAATCTTTATTACTTTTTGTAATTTTTCTATTTTTTATAAACAGATAAATAATTTCCATAAGCAACATTACACTCCAAAACATCAAATAGAATGCTCTGTCTTTTTTATAATTTATTTCCAATTTCTTGCTTAATTCTGAATTTAAAGAAATATTTTCATCTAAATCTCCTGTTTTATCTAATTGATATTGATATAAGATTTCTTTTTTACTCCCAAATTTATCAACAAAGTACTCAGCATCCTGTAATTTTATTTCTTTTAAACCTAATCTTTTTTCTAAAGTTTTCTCATCTAAGTTATATTCAATTTTATTGTCGTTAATGAAAAAATATGTTTCTGGTTTGACACCATATTTTCCTTCGTAAGAATCTGTTTCTTCTATATAACCAACCCAAGTATTATTAATTTTAGCTAATCCATTTAAATACAAAATCAAATCTTCAAGCTTCGTCTTATCAACAAGTTTATAAACTTCATGCTCTAAATCCGAACTCAAAGTTCTTTTTATCAAAAAATTTTTTGATATTTTAATCTCACTGTTACGGTTAACTGTGTCATAAGGAAAACGAAGATACCTAACAAATAATAATGATAAAATCGTAAATGCAATAAGAAAATTAAACTTTCGTTTTGAAACAAAAAACCAGAAAGTTAATAAAATTAATACTGGAATTATAAAAGGTGATAACAAGGCAAATCCCCAAATTATATTTGTATCTGTAAGCATATTTACTCCTAAATTTCTATATATTTATGACCCTTTTATTTTTCAGAAATACTTTTTAAAAAACTCTCATAAATCTCAAGTTTATCATCAAGATTTTGTAAATATTTTTGCCACTTTTCAATTTCTATGTTTACATATTTTTTATGATTTGTCAAAATTTTTATTCTTTCTTTTATCGTTCCGTTCCCTTCATATCGTAAATCTGAATATTTCTTAATTTCACTCAATTTCATTCCCATATCTTTTAATCTTTTTAACATTTTTATCCATTCAATGTCAGTTTCATCGTATATTCTTCTATTCTTTTCGTCTCTTTTTACACGAAACAGTTCCTTTTTTTCATAAAATCTTATTGTATATGGTGTTAAGCCTGTTTTTTCTGAAAATTCCTTTATTTGCATTATTTTTTGTTCATTCTTTTTCATTTTATTTTCTCCTTTCAAAAAACTCTTGACTTATACTATACTCTAACTGCTATCCTTTATTTATCAAATTTATGGAGGTAATAACTATGAAAACCAAATATACTGTTATAACAGGAGCAAGTTCGGGAATAGGTAGAGCTGTGGCTCTAAAATTTGCAGAAAGAAATAAAAATCTTATTCTGATTGCACGAAGAAAGAATTTACTAAAAGACTTAAAAAGCGACATTTTGAAGAAAAATCCTAATTTGGACATTCTTGTAATAGATTTTGACTTAACAGATGTCGGTAAAATCCCTGAACTATATTCAAAATTAAAAAATTATCACATTGAAACTTTAATAAACAATGCAGGTTTTGGAATGTATGGCGATGTAAAAGAGCAGCCTTTAAATAAAATTTCAGATATGCTTCATATCAATGTAGAGGCATTAACTTTGCTATCTTCTTTATACGTCCAAGATTACTACAACGAAAAAGGATCTCAATTAATCAATATCTCCTCAGCAGGAGGCTACACAATCGTTCCGAACGGAATTGTCTACTGTGCCACAAAATTTTACGTAAACGCCTTCACAGAAGGACTTGCGCTAGAATTAAAGCAAAACAACGCACAATTAAAAGCAAAAATCCTAGCACCCGCCGCAACCAAAACTAACTTTGGAAATGTAGCAACTGGTAAAACTGATTTTGATTATGATAAATCTTATCCAAACTATCATACATCCGAAGAAATGGCAAATTTTCTCATTCAACTTTACGAAAGCGACAAAACTGTCGGTTACATCAGCCGTGAAACTTTTGAATTTAACTTATCTGATGGATTTTTTCAAAATGCATTTAGTTCTAAAAATAATGTGAAATTTTAAATATTAGTTGACAGAGTAAAAAAAAATAGGGGCAAATAAATTTAATTAAATTTCAAATTAACAAAAAAGAGGAAACCAGTTACAATATAATCGCCAATCCTATTGAAAGGTGGTTTCCTCTATGATTAGAATATCAAATTTTTTTTCACTTGTAAAGACTTTTTTTAAAAATATTTTTTCCTTCAGACTTCCGTTTGAGCAGCAGTTTAAGCTGTTTGTCACAAAAGCTTTTGAAATGCTGTTTAGAGTTTATGTCAAAAGAGTTGATGATCACTTCTTTCATTCCAACGAAAGAAAAGATAAGTTTAAAAGCAAAGGATTTGTTAAAAGAACTGTTACTACTGCCTTCGGGGATGTAACTTTTGAACGTCGAAAATATGTAAACAAAAAAACAGGCATTCACTATTACATTGATGAAAAAATTGGACTTAAGCGGTATAGACGGCTTTCTGAGGAGATGATTTTTACTATACTTTTTGAATATCAGTATACTACAGCTTCATTTCTTGCAAAAACTTACGGTGTTTCAAGGGCTACCGTGTATAATCTTGTCAATTCTTTTCAAATGCCGAAACTTGATATTGAAAGATTTGAAAGAGACGACAATTCGCCAGTATATATGGAGATTGATGAAGATCATATGAAGTGTAGAAGAAGTAAAAATACATATATGAGGATGGTTGTAATACATCGTGGAATTGAGGAAATCTGCACAGACAGGAACAAACTCATTGACAAGCACACAATAATGTTTCCTACATCCGTATCGCTTGAGGAAGTGTCGGAGTATGTACTTAACTATCTTGAAAAAAGATACAATATGGACAAAAAGAAACTAATTGTGAACTCTGATGGAGGAATATGGATAGACAGCTTTGTAAGAGAACTTGGAATTTACAAGCCAATACACATTTATGACAAGTTCCATTTAGTAAAAGCCATAGCTGAAATTTCTAAAAGGGACAAGGAAATATCAAAAAATCTTTACAAATGGCTAAAGGGAGGCGATTTTAAAGAACTTGAAAACTTTTATGAAAATTTCAAGGAAAAGGAGAATGTAAGTCAGAGAAGAAAAGACTATACGAAGATGCTGTTTAACCAATATGAGAAGATAAGAAGAATATATACGGAGGAAGACTACATAGGCTCAAGGACGGAAGCCCTAGTGTCCCACGAATGCTCAAGATTTCTATCAAGTAGGCCAAAAGCATTTTCAAGAAGAAAGATAAAGGCAAGAGCGTTATACCACACTTTCTTTGCAAACTATGGAAAAAACAGGGAAAAGGCGTATGAATTGTACTTTAGCGGCAAAAGAACGAGTTCACTAGAAAAGGCAATAGAGATGGAATGCTTGACAGAAATTGTTAATGAAACAGGAAAAAGCACAAATCTGCCATATTTGAGAGGAGGAGAATGTACGCTTAGGGAAGTTTTGAAAGAAGTATCACAAAGTAAAATATTTTAAAAAAAGCAGTCAAAAAAGTTTGTTGTGGTATTTAATGACTGCCCCTATTTTTTTTACTCTGTCTTTTTTTGTAAAAAAATTGAAAAAAGGATACGTCTATGATACAATTTTTGTATAAAATATCGAAGAGAAATCTTAATGATAAATTTCTAAAGAAATAATTAAAAATAATACTCAAAATCAAAAGGAGGTGTAATTTTATGAAATATAATTTAGCATTCAAATACAGAATTTATCCAAATAAAGAGCAGGAATTATTGATAAACAAGACTTTTGGATGTGTTCGTTTTGTTTACAATACAATTTTGTACACTGCGAATAAAATTTATGAAGAAACTGGGGAAAATAAAATAATTACACCTGCCAGATTGAAAAGTGAAAACCAATTTTTGAAAGAAGTAGACAGTCTGGCACTTTCAAATGCTCAATTGAATGTAAAACGATCGTTTACGAATTTCTTTCAGAAGAGAGCAAAGTTTCCAAGGTTCAAATCTAAAAAGAATAATATTAAAAGTTACACGACAAATTGTGTGAATAACTCAATACGAATTGAGGAAAACAAATATTTGGTTTTGCCAAAATTGAAAAGAGTAAAATTGAAATATCATAGAGAAATACCGGGGAATTACAGGATAAAGTTGGTAACATTGACAAATAGTAATGGAAATTACTATGTTTCTGTTTTGACAGAATTTGAAAAAGAAATTCAAAAAAATCCAAGTAATGATAAAGTGATTGGACTTGATTTTTCAATGTCTGAATTATTTATCAGTTCTGAAAACCAAAGGGCTGATTATCCAAGATATTTTAGGATGTTGGAGAAAAAATTGAAAAAATTACAAAAATCATTATCAAGAAAAGTGAGATTTTCTAAAAATTGGTATAAACAAAAAATCAAAATATCAAAATTGCATGAATATATCAAAAATTGTCGAAGAGATTTTCTACATAAATTATCGAAAAAATTGTCTGAAGCGTATAATGCTGTGGAATTGAAATTGATAGAGATTACAATGCGGCATTGAATATAAAAAACATTGGAAAAGAAATGTTGAAATATTAGGAAATAAAAAAACAGGGTAGGAACTACTCAAAGAGCTTGGTAAATATATTTGGCTAACAAAAGCAGATACTTCCCAAGAAACTCCCGCTTCTAAAAACGGGAGTAGTTCACTTTTAGAATTAATTTAATATTATTCCAGCAAATAAAACTAATAATGCTGTAAGTTCCAAAGAAGCTCCCATAGTGTCTCCTGTTATCCCTCCAATTTTTCTCTTTACATTTTGCATAAACCAAAGTATAAATATTATTGCCAGAAGTAATATTGTCAGACCTTTTATTTTCATAATTCCAAAGGACAATACTGCTACTATTATGATAGAAATAATAGCTTCTTTTTTCCCATTCTGGTCGATAATTCCATTACTCATTCCATCTTTTCTTGCATATTCTCCAAATCCTGCATTCATTGATGTTGACAATCTTGAAATTATTGGATAAAGAAGCAAATATCCAGATTTAACTTGAGAAAGAAACACAAACTTTGCTATAAAATATAATATAAGTATTACCGTTCCATTTGTACCAATCCTTGAATCCTTCATTATTTCAAGCATTTTTTCCTTTTTCGCATAACTGAAAAGTCCATCCGCAGTATCTGCCAGCCCATCAATATGAATAAGCCCTGTTATCAAAATTTCCGCTATTATTAAAGCTATTGCAATAATTTGCCTATTTCCCGTAATCTTTCCTGCCAAAAAATTTACAGCAAAAAGAAAAACTCCTATTATTGCTCCAACTAGTGGAAAATATTTTACTGATTTTCCCAGTTTTTCTTCATCATATTCCATATTTACAGGAATTGGCAGTCTTGTCATAAATTGCATCAAAATTATAAATTCTTTTATCATATTTCTTTTCCTTTTTTTTCTTAAAATATAGTTTCATAGTAATGCCACTTTAAAATCAAGCTCAAAGATTATGGCAATCTGATGAAATCTAGATTTATTTAATTTTTTATCATATTTTAGCATAAATTTAAAAAAATTTACAAAAAAATTGAAATTAAATAAAAAATAATGAAGCAAAATAATAAAAATCCTACTTCATTATATATTTTACTGTTTTAAAATTAAATTGATAAAATTGAATAATCTCAACTCTTTAATTTAAATTCAAACAAGTTTTTCTAGTTTTATCCTATACTAGCTCTTTTATTACTTCCAATGCTTTTTCATAATCTGGATGTTCTCCAATTTCAGGAACATATTCCACATATCTTATGATTCCATCTTTATCCACAATAACTGTTCCACGTGATAATAATCTCAGTTCCTTTATTACAAATCCATATTTTGTCCCAAAATCCAGCTCTTTATGGTCTGAAGTTGTCAAAGCATTTTTAATTCCTTTATCTGCGCAATATCTTCCAAGTGCAAACGGCAAGTCAACTGAAATACTTAATAATTGCACATCATCTCCAAAATTTGCCGCTTCCTGATTAAATCTTGACAGTTGTAATGCACACACACCTGTATCTACTGATGGAAATACCGCAATTACAACAACTTTTCCTTTATAGTCGCTTAATTTTACTTCTTTCAGCTCTGCGGACAAAACTGTAAAATCAGGTGCTACATCTCCTGCTTTCACTTCGTTTCCTACAAGAGTTACAGGATTTCCTTTAAATGTTACTTTATTTTTTATTTCTGACATATTTACATCTCCTTTTCTTTTTTGCAATTATAACATATTTAAAATTATTTGTATAGAAAAAATATTTGTATATCAAATAAAAAATAAAAATTATACGATAAAACTACTTTTACACCTATAAAATTAAAAACTTCTTGCTAAATTTCATTCAAATAACATATGTTATATTATTTCACATATTTAAATTTATTTAAAAGTCAGAAATTTACTAATAATGTTGTAAAAAAATACATAAATGTATTAAAATTTGTATAAATTACAAGATTATTATTTTTATAGTAAAAACACTTCAAAATCGAACTTCAAAATCATAACTATTTTACACAAATTCTAAATTATTTTTTAATAGCTTGAATATTAAAAAATTTGAAAACACATTGAACATAAACTTAAATATTATTATGACTGATTTGAAAAAATCGAAAGATAGGGAAGTAAGTGAGATTCTTACACTGTCCCGCAACCGTGAAAAAACTGTATTTTACAGTTTTTAAGTCGGATAACTATCCATAATAATTATTCATTAATTGACTACGGCAGATGGTTAGATGAAATCCCTGAAATTATTTAGTCTTTTTTTAATATCAGTATTTTTCAACCGTTTGTCTTAGAGAAACGGTTTTTTTATTTTTTTGAAGTAATATAAAAATAATAAAAATATAAAATAGAAGGAGAGAAAAGATGAAAAATTCATTCAAAACGATTATCGTCATGTTGATGATGGGACTTATTTTTGCTTGCCAGCCAAAGCAAAAAGATGCAGCAAAAGGAAAAACAGAAAAATCTGGTAAAATTACATTGGCATTTAATCAGGAGCCTACTGGGAACTTAAATCCTCACGAATACTTGCCAAGCCAGTTTATTACACAAGATATGGTTTATGACGGTCTTGTTTCTTATGGGGAAAATGGAAAAATTAAGCCAATGCTGGCAGAATCTTGGGATATTTCCAAAGATGGAAAAACTTATACTTTTAAATTAAGAAAAAATGTAAAATTTTCAGATGGTTCAGATTTTAATGCAAAAAATGTTGTAAAAAACTTTGATACTGTCTTTTCTAAAGAAAATAAATCAAATCACTCATGGTTTGCATTTACTAATCATTTGAAATCATACAGAGCAATTGACGACTATACATTTGAAATAGTTTTAGATACAGCTTATACTGCAACACTCTATGACTTGGCAATGATCCGTCCTATACGTTTTCTTGGAGATGCTGGATTTCCTGACAATGGAGATACTTCAAAAGGAATCAAAAAACCTATAGGAACAGGAGCTTGGGTATTAAAAGAACATAAAAACAATGAATATTCAGTTTTTGTAAGAAATGAATATTACTGGGGAGAAAAACCTGCCGCTTCAGAAGTTGTAATAAAAGCTATTCCTGATAGTGAAACACTTGCACTTCAATTTGAATCAGGTGATATTGACTTGATCTATGGAAACGGGTTAATCAGCCTAGATAGATTTGAAACATACAGACAAGATAAAAAATACACTACAGCCACTTCTGAACCAATGTCTACAAGAATGATACTTTTAAATACTACAAGCCCTATTTTAAAAGATCTTAAGGTAAGACAGGCATTAAGTCACGCCGTAGATAAGCAAAGCATAGCAAAAAATATATTTGGTGGTATTGAAAAACCTGCTGATACGATTTTTGCACCAAATGTACCTCACACAAATGTAGAAGTTACAAAATATAATTTTGACTTGGCAAAAGCACAGGCATTGCTTGATGAGGCAGGATGGAAAAAAGGTGCTGACGGTATGAGAGAAAAAGATGGTAAAAAAATGATTCTATCTTTCCCTTACATCAGTTCTAAAGTTACAGATAAAAATGTAGGAGAATACATTCAAGGAGAATGGAAAAAAATTGGTATCCAAGTTGACTTAAAGGCAATGGAAGAAAAAGCATACTGGGAAAATGCAACTACAAAAAATTATGACTTAATGTCTGACTATTCATGGGGTGCCCCTTGGGATCCACACGCTTACCTGACTGCAATGGCTGATGATTCAGTTAATGGAACAAATCCAGCTTATGCCGCACAGCTAGGCTTACCTATGAAAGCTGAGCTAGACAAAACTATCAGAGCTTTATTAATTGAACCTGATCAAACTAAATTAAACGAAATGTATAAATACGTATTAACTACTTTACAAGAGCAGGCCGTATATATTCCAATCAGTTATCAGGCTTTACTAAGCGTTTACAGAACAGGAGAACTGGAAGGCGTGAAATTTATGCCTGAAGAAAACAGGCTCCCTGTATGGACAACAGTAAAAGTAAAATAAATTACAAATATTGAAATAATAAAACCTCTTTAAAGCTGAACTCAGAAATTACAACTGCTTTAGCCATGCTAAACTACATTTTAAAAATAGAATAATTAGTTTGTTTCATAACAAGGGGTCTTGACCCCTTGCTAAAAAGAATTTATAACAAAACCATTATTTTAACAAGAAATAGTTCGATTTTAAAGAGGTTGAATATATATTCAATTTTAAGGGATGATTTTGTGATAAAAAAATTAATATCATTATTTTCGATTTTTCTGGCAATATCAGTTATCACATTTTTTCTTGTAAAACTGTCGCCAGGAGATCCTGCCCAAAATTATTTAAGGGCATCACATGTAAGCATAACCACAGAAACATTAGCAGCAACCAGAAAAAATCTGGGACTGGACAAACCTTTGCACATTCAGTATTTTAACTGGCTCACAGACATATTAAAAGGTGATTTTGGAACATCATATACAAAAAAAGCTCCTGTTACAGAACTTGTAAATGAAGCTATTGTTCCAACTTTTCAGCTTGGGATTTTCTCATTTGTAATTTTGATTATATTATCTCCTTTATTAGGAATCCTAAGCGCAATTAAGAGAAATACAGCTTTTGACTACATAATCCAAGTTTTATCGTACACAGGAGTATCTCTTCCCACTTTTTGGCTAGGCTATATACTAATTATTTTCTTTTCAGTTTCATTAAAAATCCTGCCTGTTTCAGGAAGAGGCGACTGGAAAAATTTTATATTGCCTTGCATAACGCTTGTACTGCCTTTAATTGCACAGACGACTTTTTTTATAAGAAAAAATATACTTGAAGAAATGGAAAAAGCTCACGTTGAGAATGCGATCATTCGAGGTGTTTCCAAAAAAAGAATAATTCTCAACCACTTACTAAGAAATACATCTATTCCAATTATTACAGTTCTAAGTTCAAATATTATGTATTTACTGACAGGAAGTGTATTAATTGAGGAAATTTTCGCTTGGCCGGGTATTGGAAAATTATTTACTACAGCAGTAAAAACTGGGGATTTTCCATTAATTCAAATTTGTCTTTTATTTTTTGGAGTAATGTCTATTATTGTAAATGAATTTACTCAAGTACTTGTAAAATATATGGATCCAAGATTAAGAATAAAAGAAAAATCCAAAGCTGGAGGTGTATTATAATTATGAAAAAAAGAAAATTATTTTGTTTTTCAGTATCATTACTTGCTGTATTGATTTTCATTGCTATTTTTGCACCTTTACTTGCTCCTTATGATCCGCAGTTCACCGATATTTCACAAAAACTGCAGCTTCCAAGCAAAATTCATAAACTGGGAACAGATCATATGGGAAGGGACGTTCTTTCAAGATTAATTTACGGAACAAGGCTATCACTTATGATTTCAGCCCTAATTACAGTTGTTACTTTATGTATAAGCTTTCCTGTGGGAATTTTGGCAGGCTGGTTTGGAGGGAAACTAGATAAAATATTTTTATGGATTGTAAATGTCTTCATGGCTTTTCCGAGTTTTCTTTTGTCAATGGCATTTGTCGGCATTTTAGGACAAGGAATAGGAAACATTGTAATTGCTGTAAGCGCTGTTGAATGGATTTACTATGCAAGAATTTTAAGAAATACAGTTTCTAGCGTCAAACAGCAGGAGTATGTTCAGGCAGCACAGGCAATCGGAGCTTCGCCCTTTTTCATAATAAGAAAACATATTCTTCCTTTTGTTTTCAAGCCTGTCTTAATTGCAGCGCTAATGAATATTGGAAATATAATTTTAATGATTTCAGGATTTTCCTTTTTAGGAATAGGAGTGCAGCCAAACATATCCGAATGGGGAATGATGCTAAACGACGCAAAGCCTTACTTCAGACGAATTCCAGGGCTGGTACTATATCCAGGACTTGCTATCTTCATAACAGTTTTAACATTTAACCTGTTAGGTGAAACTTTTGATAATAAAGGAATTAAAAAATTATGGAAAAATTAAATATAAATGCACTAAAAGTCAGTATTGATAACAAAACAATCCTAAATGATATTTCATTTACATTACTCAAAGGGGAAACTCTCATTATCATTGGTGAGAGTGGTTCAGGAAAAACAATGCTTTCCAGACTATTAATAGGAATAAAGCCTGATAATGCCAGCATAAATGGGAATATATTTTTTGATGGAAAAGATTTATTAAAAATATCAGAAAAGGAATGGAATGAATACCGAGGTAAAAAAATTTCATATATTTCCCAAAATCCTATGGCTGTGTTTAATCCTTTTCAAAATGTGGAATCTCACGCTGTGGAACTGTTTCAAAGCAGGCTTGGTTTGTCAAGAAAAGAATGTATAGACAAAATGATTGAGGAAATGAAAAAATTAAATCTTCCAAATCCAGAAGCATTAATGAAAAAATATCCATTCCAATTAAGTGGGGGAATGTTACAAAGAATAATGTTTTCAATGATGATTCAACTGGAACCTGAGCTCCTGATAGCCGACGAGCCTACTTCAGCCCTTGATTACTATAATACTGAAAAAGTTACTGAATTACTTAAAAATCTACAATCTCAAAACACTTCACTTATAGTAATTACTCACGATTACAATCTTGCAAAAGAACTTGGTGGAAAAATAATTATTATGAAAAATGGAAATTTGATTGAAAAAGGTAATACTTTTGATATGTTAAAAAATCCTCAAAGTGACTACGGCAAATCATTAATATTAAGAAAACGTTACACAAGATACAAAAAAGAAGGAATTTAATATGAAAAAATTAGTAATTGAAAATGTAAGCAAATACTATGATAAGAAAGCCATTTTGTCCAAAATAAATTTATTTGTTTCACAAAACGAATGTCTTGGTATTATGGGAGAAAGTGGTTCAGGAAAAAGTACATTAGCAAAATTGATTGTAGGACTGGAACCCTTTGATGAAGGAAATATCATATTTAATAAAATATCATACAAAAATATCAATAAAAAGCAATTATCCTTAATTCATCGTAAAATTCAGCTAGTTTTTCAAAATGCTTTTGGTGCAGTAAATCCAAAATATACAGTAGAGGAAGTTTTGACTGAACCTCTAAAAATACACTACAAAAAGGAAATTTCATACGAGGAAATGAAAAAACGTGCAAAAAATTTTTTAAAAAAAGTAGGACTTGACCCTGAATTTATGTCACAAAAGTCCATTCAGCTAAGCGGAGGACAACTACAAAGAGTCTGTATCGCAAGAGCATTAATACTGGAACCTGAAATAATCATATTTGATGAATCTGTGAGCGGTCTTGATCCTATCATTCAGGAGCAAATACTTGAACTGCTTGGTTCACTAAAGGAAACTATGAATTTAACATACATTTTTGTTTCCCATGATTTTGAAGCTTGCTATTGTCTATGCGACAAAATAGCTATATTTGAAAATGGAGAAATAGCCGATATTATTGAAAATCTTGATTCTCCTATCATAGTAAAAAATGAACGGATAAAACGTATTTTGGGAAAAGCTGTAGATTTTATTGAAACTATTCAATAAATTTATCTTTATAGTATTTTTCCATTTGAATAATACAAAAGGCTGTTATCACCTTTGTACAATGTAGTGACTAACAGCCTCTTTTTTTGATTATACTATTTTTTTTATAGTTTCTTCCCAATTTGCAGGATAAATTACATATAAAAATCTTGCAAAGTTAGGAGCACTAAATTTTATTTTTGAACCTTTAGGAATTAAAATGGCATCTCCTCTATTTCCTGTAACTTTATTTCCATCAACTATGATTTCTAATGTTCCATCTATTACATAGTCTATCTCGTCATAGTTCAATTCCCAATCAAATGTAGATTCTTCCATTTCCATAACTCCACAGCTTAATCTTCCACTTTCCTCAATTGAAAATACGTCTGTTAGGAATACTTTGTCATTTGGATTTCCTGTATCAAATTTTTCTGGTTTTACAGTAGGAATTTTAACAACCCCAACTCCACTTTTATCAATATGTTTTTCAAATCCTCCAACTTTTTTCTTTAGTTCTTCTTGTACTACTTTTCTAAGTATTTTTTCTAATGTTTCTCTGTCTAAATTTTTTAAATCCATAGTTTTTTCCTCCCAAATTACTATATTAATTTTCAGGAACGAATAATCCTGTTTGTTCACTTCTTATTTGAATTAATGCTCTTGGATCTTTTGCTAAGTCGTCAAGTTTTCCTTTTCTTTTCATAAGAAGTAAAATTTTTGTACCTTTATATTCAGAAAGCATGTTAGCATCTCCTATACTGTCACCTGCAACTAAAATAGGATCTTTTCCACCATGTTTTGGTTTTAAGTATTTGTTTATTACTTCAACTTTTCCTTTAGTTTGTGTTTGTGGATAACCATGTTTGTATTCAGCTCTATATTTATTTCCATTCATTTCAAGACGCATTCCGTAAACGCTGTCAGGACTTAAATTATATCCATAAGATTTGTCACTTGCGAAAACTTTTACTATATCTTCAAGAGAAGCCTAAACTATATACACTTTTATACCATTTTTTTCAAATTCATGAAATAAATTAGCTGTTTCAGGCTGAGTTCTTAATCCACTCTTATATTCGTATTTTACTTTTCCAGCTTCACCTGTTAACTTGTCACTTGATTCAAGAACATATTTCCCAAGTTTATTTCCTATTCCAAAATCATTAGCTTCTTTTGCCAATTTTTGCACTTCTTCTACAGTCATATTATCAAACAAGTAAAGAACCCATGGATAAGCAATATCATGAGAAAAACTTCCACCTATTGCTTCATAAAGAAATGCCAATTTCCCTCTAAAGTCTTTAAATTCTTCTGTAGCTTTTATTTTTTTCAAAGACATTTTTTTATCTTTTATATAATTATTATAAAGGAAAGTATATCTTTTATCTAAATCATTTGCTATTTTTGTAATATTAATAGCTTGCCCCTTCACATTTGAATATTCCTTGTCAAAATTATCTAATGGAATATCTTTTCTAATTGCCTTTGAAAAGGCAGCAGGTGTCATTTCAAATTTCAAATTATCTATTTGGTATCTAAACAGATTTTCTTGAGTATCTTGATAAATTGATGTATAATCCCAGTCAAAAACAACATAGTTTCCTTTATTCTTGTTTTCATCTATAAGTTTTGATAAGGCTTCCCTATTTTTGGGAACCCACCTTAATTCGTCTAAATTGGCAGCTGATAACACTAATGCCATAAGTAAAAATACCAATAATCCAATTAATTTTTTCACATTAAATTTCATCTTTTCTCTTCTTGGATAATATTATTTTATATTTTTATTTTGCAGATTCTTTTTTGCAGAATAATACTTTTGCTACAACTATCGCTGTTACTCCTGCCACTAATTTTCCAACTATCATTGGGAAAATCATTTGAGTATACTTTCCACCTTCAAATCCAGCTGTAAATCCTAAATGGTCTCCAAAGACGAATGCCGCACTTACTGCAAAAGCAATATTCATAACTTTTCCATTCGCATCCATATCTTTTAAAATTCCAAACATTGGAATATTATTAGCCAAAGTTGCAACTAATCCAGCCGCACCAACTTCATTCATTCCAAGTCCTTTTCCTAATACTTCAAGTGGTTTTCCAAATACTTTTGTAATAAAATGTACCAATGGATATGCTCCAGCTAAAACTATTGCAATTCCTCCAACTGTTTCCAATCCTACATCAATTGATTTCATCCCTGGAATTACAACAAAACCTGTTAATTTTTGAATAATTGCAGCCACTAACCCTATTGTAATTATAATTACCACAGCTTGACCAAAAACTTCAAATCCTTTTGTCATTTTTTCAGGCATAAAAATTAAACCTAAAATAATTAATGTAGCAACAATTATTATTGGTATCAAATTCACTAAAATCAATCCTATCGGGAATCCAGACACTAATCCACCTGCAAGTACTCCTAACGGTATTGTAGTAATTCCAGCTAAAATTCCTTTTGCCAAAAATGGCTTGTCATCTTTTTCAATAATTCCTAATGCTACTGGTATTGTAAACACGATAGTTGGTCCCATCATCGAACCTAATATAAATGCCGCTAATCTTCCAGCTTCTGGATTTTTAGCCATTTCTAATGCAAGTGGAGCTCCTCCCATATCATTTGCAAGAAGTGTTGTTGCAAACATAGCCGGATCTGCTCCTAATGCTGAATAAATTGGTCCTACTATTGGTGTCAAAAGATTTTTTAAAACTGGTGCTAAAGAAATAATCCCGACCATGGCAACCGCAAGTGAACCCATAGCCATTATTCCTTCTTCAAATTTTTCACCATATCCCAGTTTATTTCCAAATATCTTATCTATTCCACCAATTGCCATAAAAATAGTCATAATAATAATTATTATTTTATCTATTCCCATTTTACATTCCTCCCAAATTTTCACTCAAATTTTCTATTTTAAGTGAAAATACTCAAAATTATGTTATATTTTTGTTAATTCCTATAAAATATTTTTTATTTGATTGTAAAAAATTGCAAATAAAATTTATATTTAACTATAAGGTTTTTCACAAATATTTTAGAAAAATATAGAATTGCCTAATCAAAATAATTATTTATTTAATGGAAATAATGTTAAAAATTTACAAGGCAATTCTATTTTATATAATGATGATTTACTCATTAATAATTTAATGGATTATCTGCTACAAATTTTACAGCTTCAGCGAACGCATCACAAGCAGCTTTACATGCAGATTGGCTTCCTGTCAAAAGTCCTCCACCAAAGTTTGTTTCTGAAGGCGGTCCATAAAATGCAACCAATCTCACATCAGCAGCTTTTAATGCGACATCCAGAGCATACATTGCTTCTAATGGCGGTGCTATTAAGTAAGCCAAAGATTCACCTTCTGGAATTCCTGCAGTTTTTGACAAATAAGTTCCTGTTCTTGATATGCAATGTGCAAAATATGCGATGCTGTCATCATCATTTGCACTTATAAACGCTGCTTCATTTTCAATAAAATCAACTGCTGCGGCAAGTCCGCTTTTTACTTCAGCAGGAGTAGGTCCTGATAAAATTCCTATTACTTCTCCAGCCAGTTTTGTATTCGCATTTGCAGCTCCACCGTAGAATGATTTTCCATAAGCTACATCCACAACGGCTTTTTTTGTAGCTTCATCCAAAGCAGTATATGTAACATCATCACAATCTGCCGTCAAAATCCCTATACTTCTATGTTCGTTTGGCAATCCTAATTCTTTAGCCATATCACTATCTACATTCGGAATTAATCTCACAGCTAATACATTAGCTTTTAATCTATCGCCTTTCATTTTTCCTCCTAAAAATATTAATTTTATTTTTATTCTTAAATTTCAACTATTTAAATTATTTTTTATAATTTCAAATCTTGTCCACTTGCTTTTGCGTCAATTATTTTCTTGATTAATGTTGCAACGTGTGCCCCTGCTTCTGCTGATGGAGTTCCATCCTTATGAATATTTGACACAACTGTTCTTTTTGCTTCAGAAATTCCTGGACGAGCCTTGTAAGTAATGTAGGCACTCATACTTTCTGCAGTTGTAAGTCCCGGACGTTCTCCGATTAATATGCACACAACTTCAGCGTTCAAGATTTCTCCAACATGATCTCCCGCTCCAACTCTTCCATATTTGATAAAGAACGGCGTACCAGTATCAATTCCATATCCTTTAAGCCCATTTAACATTGCAGGTATTATATTTTTAGCATTCGCTTCAATCGCAGTTGAACTTAGTCCATCTGACACTACTATTTGCACTGTTGGATTTTTTTTACATTTTTCTTCTATGATTTTTATTCCTTCTTGCGAAATTTTTCTACCCAAGTCAGGACGTGTAATATATTGGTCTCTGCTTTCACATTCAGTAGTAATTTCAAATAATCCAAGTTCATCTAGAAATTCTGTAGGAACGTCATTAAATACAGCATCTTGTGCAGCAGCGTGATCTGCTCTCAATCTTAACAAAACTTCCGTTCTCATTCTTGTTCCAGCTCTTCCGATTCCTAGCCTTGCAGATGTTTTTTGTTTTAATTTCATATATTCTTCCCTGTCTTCAGGATTATCCACAAGCATCTGCTCTTTTACATTTATTTTTCCGATATCCCTTACTTCTCCATTTACAATGTGTGGATTTTCACGTGGGTTTTCATCTTGGTCATAAGTGGAACTTGTGCTGACAACTGGTGTTTTTTCTTCCATAACTGTGACAGGTGTTTCTTTTGCTGGCGTTTCCTCTATTTTTATTTCGCTTATTATTTTTTCAATTACGTCTTTTAGTTCTCTTTCTGATAACATTGATTTTTCCTCCCTATTTTAAGAAAATTGAAGCATCTCCGGCTCTATCTGTAAGTTTTCCATCTTTCATTATTCCCATTTTTTCTAACCATTGTTCAAAAGGTTTTATAGGTCTTCTGTTACATATGTCTCTTAATGTAGCATCATCGTGATAAGAAGATGTTTGATAGTTAAGCATGATGTCGTCTCCCGCAGGAATAGCCATAAAGTAGTTACATCCAGCAACTGTCAATAATATTTTCAAGTTTTCAATATCATTTTGATCCGCTTTCATATGGTTAGTGTAGCAAGCGTCAACTCCCATTGAAATTCCTGTAAGTTTACCCATAAAATGATCTTCAAGTCCAGCTCTTATTACTTGTTTGCTGTTATAAAGATATTCTGGTCCAATAAATCCAACAACCGTATTTACAATAAATGGATCAAATTTTTTCGCAAATCCGTAACATCTTGCTTCCATTGTAACCTGATCGCATCCATGGTGTGCATCTGATGATAATTCTGAACCTTGTCCTGTTTCAAAGTACATTACGTTAGGTCCTGTTGCTGTTCCATGTTTTAATGCCAATTCTCTTGCTTCCTGAATCATATCTCCAGTTATACCAAATGCTTCATTTCCTTTTTCAGATCCTGCAATACTTTGGAAAATCAAGTCTGTAGGCGCTCCTCTTCTAACTGCTTCCATTTGTGTAGTTACATGAGCCAATACACATATTTGTGTAGGAATTTCCCATTTAGTTTTTATTTCATGAAATCTGTGCAATACTCTCATAACACTGTCAACACTGTCATCAACTGGGTTTAACCCTAACAATGCGTCTCCTTGCCCAAAGCTAAGCCCCTCATACGTAGAAAGCATAATTCCATCTGGATCATCAGTTGTGTGATTAGGCTGCAATCTTGTTGCAAGTATTCCATCTCCACCTATTTCAGTATTACAGAATTTTTTAATTCTTATTTTGCTTGCTCCTTGAATAAGATCCATGTTACTCATAAGTTTAGCAACTGCTGCTACCATTTCACTTGTAAGACCTTTACTAATTCTCTTTATGTCGTCACCACTTGTATGAGAGTCTAAAATCCATTCTCTTAATTCACTTACAGTCCAGTTTTTTATTTCTCCATAAATTTTTTCATTTACAGCATCCTGTATAATTCTTGTAACTTCATCTTCTTCATAAGGTACTGCAGGATTATTTCTCAAATCTCTCAATGTTAATTCAGCCAGTACAGCTTTTGCGGCAACTCTTTCTTCCGCTGTGCTTGCACTTACTCCAGCAAGTTCATCTCCTGATCTAAATTCACTTGCTTTATTTTGCACATCTTTTACAGATTTAAATTCATACGTATGTCCAAATAATTTAGTTTTTAATACCATTGTTACATGCCACCTCTCTAAATTTTTTATTTAATAACTGAATACCAATGTTTTTATTACAACAGGCAATACATTTCCATTTCCTAGTGGCGCCCCTATGTCAATATAATCTCCATCTCTCACTTTTACACTGTCTATGCAAATTATATCGTAACCATCAAGCGCAAGTTTCATACATTGTCCCAATACTTTTGCCATATCGTTTTCAACTATAACGATTACAGGATGAGTTTTGTTATGTTTTCTTTTTATAACATCTGAAATTACCGAAGATAGCTCCATTATGTCGGTATATGCCATATTGTGTTTCCCTTTAAAGGCAAGTGCTACATTTTCAATTTCATTTTCAGAATTAAACCAGTTTAGTTTCCCTTCAATAACCTTTCCTAATTCATTATGTGGCAAACTTTCATCCGATTCTGACAGTTTCAATACAGGAATATTTTTTATTGGAAAAATTCCTTCAGTATAAGTTATTGTACTTCCACTTATTTCTGTCGTATGGCTTCCTGCACCAACTACTGTCGCTCCAATTGTTTCACTTAATTTTAGAGGCTCTATATTTAACTCTTTTAGGACTTTTACCAGTTCCTCTCCAAGTACTACCCCTATATCGTTATATTTGTACAAGTCCTTTTCAGTTTTTCCATAAACAAAATCTGCAACTCCTCCAGTAAATGAATAATGCTCAATGTTGTTATTATGTTTTCTGAAATCTTTATATGTTACTATTTTATGGTACAAATCTGTTTTTGGCAAAAGTTCAATACTTTCAAGAACAAGCTGTGCCATTCTTCTCGTTATTTTTCTCAAATCCTGCTCGTTTATTTTTCTGCCTAATTCCAATTTTATATTTACATCATCAGCAATATCATACATTTTTTTGAAAATATAACGTGTATTCCCGTTTTCATCAAATTTTATAAGTCTTCCTCCGATGTCAAGACAAGTGGTATCTTCCACTTCCCCTCTATTGAAAACTACAATGTTTGTAGTTCCTCCTCCGATGTCAAAGTTTACGATACTTGTATTTTTCTGTTCGGAATATCCATAAGCTCCCGAACCTTTTCCAGCAATAATGCTTTCCAAATCAGGTCCTGCTGTTGCAACGACGAAATCTCCTGCCATTCCACTAAGAATTTGCAGTACTTCCTTCGCATTTTCCTTTCTTGCAGTATCTCCTGTTATTATTACAGCTCCTGTCGAAACATCCTTGTATTGTATATTGGCTTTTCTGTATTCAGATTCTATTATTTCCTTAACTTTTTTTGCGTCTATTTTTGTTTCATTTTCTAATGGAGTAATATAAATTTCGCTTCTATATACAACTTCTTTTCCTATTATTTTAAGCTGAGGCGCTGTAAATGCAGTTCCTCTGTTTTCTATATAAATTTTTGAGAAAATAAGCTGCGTAGTAGAAGTTCCAATATCTATTCCCACACTTAATATTTCTTCTATCATTATGCTAGACCCCTTTGTCTTCATTGATATTTAAATACTCACAAATCAATTTTCAAATCCAAAACTTATTTCAGTTCCTTTTTTTCCAGTTTTTATATCCAGATTTCCATAAAGTTTTTCCTTTACAAGACTTTTTACTATTCGTAGTCCAATGCTTCCTTTTTCAAAGTCCTTTTCATCCATTCCAATTCCATCATCACTTATGGAAATATGGGATTTCATCTCTCCTCTTTTCACTTTAATTGTTATATGTCCTTTGTCCCGCTTCTTAAAAGCATGCTTTATACAATTTTCCACAAGTTCATTCACTATAAGGGCAATAGTTGTAGCCTTATCTGAATTAATTTCAAAGTTATCTCCTATTACATCTATTTTCAATTTCAGATGCCCTTCCAGATTTTCTCTCACCGAATTTTTCAGAATTTTATTTATGACTTCCTTTATTTTCAGCTCATCAAGTCCATTTTGAGCAAGCAGCTCGTGAGTTACCGAAATACTCAAAATCCTGTTAATACTATCGCTAAATGCAGCCTTTACAGCTTTATCCTCTGTTTTTCTTGCCTGTATCCTAAGCAAACTTGCTATTGTCTGCAAATTATTTTTCACTCTATGATGTATTTCCTTGATTACAACTGATTTTAAGACAAGTTCTTTTTCCTTGATTTTAATTTCGGTAATGTCCTTAATAAACAAAACTACATTTTTAACATTTTTTGTTTCCTTTACCAAGATATATTCCAGACTTAAAACCATATTTGAGATATTTATATCGGATTTTTCTTTGACTTGTCCACTTAGCACATCTTCAAATTCAACATTGTCAATTACAATATTGTCAAACTTTTCTCCAAGGAAAAAATCCTTATAGCCTATCTTCCTGTACACATATTTCGCTCTAGAATTAGCATATATGCACACGCCTTCTTCATTAAAAATTATAATTCCATCATTAATGTAGTCAATTATTTTTCGCTCCCGCAGCATTCCAACGGAACTCATAAGAATGTCATCAGTTGCATTGTTTAAAAAACTTAGCTCCTTATTGATATTTTCTTCATTCATGCCTTCCTCAACTATAAGAACGGCTATCACTTCTCCATTTGTTCTATCACTTCTTATAGGCACTACATTTTGTGTAACGCTTTTATTTTCTTGCGTTAATGCTTTATAATCTCTTGACGGATGTCCAGTTTCTAGTGTTCTTAATACTGCTGGCTCATTTTTTCTATAAGCAAATTTCCCTACAACGCTTTGGGTGTAACTTGATCCTTTTCTTGGATTTGCTTCAGCAACCACAATCGCCGTATCCCTATTTTCCGTCATACAGTCAATAAATACGTCCGCCTTTAGCAGCTTGCTCATAACAGGCAGCCCTTCACATATTTTTTCCAGCTTTTCAATATCTTTATTTGAAAGGTTTGTATATTGTTTACATATCGTTCTAAGCATTTTCATCTCCAGATAAAATTATAATATCAGATATTTTTCCCATATCGCATCTTTTATTCATGCTAAGCGTCCTTATATACTCGTATGCCTCCTTTTCCGTAAAATCTCTTGTTTTCATCAGAATACTCTTGGCAATATCTATTTTTTTTCTGTCTTCCAGTTTTTGACTCGTTTTTAAATATTTTTTTTCCAGTTCCTCGAATTCTTCTTGCTTGTTAAATATAATTTCAAGATTTGGAATAAAAGATTTTTCATCAATAGGCTTTACAATATATCCTATTATTCCTATATTTTTAGCTTCTTCTATAAAATCCTTACTGGAATAGGCTGTAAGTAAAACAACACCTCTAGACAATTTCTCCTTTGTTATTACTTTCGCTGCTTTCAGTCCGTCCAGTATAGGCATTTTAATATCCATTATTACAAAATCTGGTTTATATTTTCTGCTTTGTTCTATTGCATCAAATCCATCTCCTGCCTCAGCAACTACATCGTAATTTGCTTCCCTAAGTATCTCGCAAATATCCATTCTTGTTATCGGTTCATCGTCTACAACTATTATTTTTCTCATCTTTTTCTCTTTTCCTAAAATTTAATATAAATCTGTCAATAACTGCTTCATTTCAATTCTGCTAAATCTTCGTGGATTTTCTCCTGTACACATATCATTTTCTATTTGATCAATTATGCCTTCCATTTCATCAAAATATTGTTCTTTCGGGATTCCAAGTTCACTTAAACTGTTTGGTATTCCCATTTTAGCTGCTCTCATTTTAATAGCCTTTGCCAGTATCTCCACACCTTCTACATCTTCTTTAGGAGAAAATCCTAACGCTTCCACAATTTCCCTGTAATATTTTGCCGCATTTTTATTTCGTGCATTAAATTGTATAACTTCTGACATGATTACAGCATTTAATCTTCCATGCGGTTTATGAAATCTTGCTCCCAGAGAATGTGCTATGCTGTGATTTATTCCCAATCCTGCATTACTAAATGCAACTCCCGCCATACAAGAGGCAATCTGTAAATTAATTCTTTCTTTTTCCAGTTGCGGATTTTCAAAATTACTTACCAAGTCAGCAAATACTGTCTTTATCGCTCCAATGGCAAATGTATTTGTAAATAAGTTTCTAGATTTTGAAACATATGCTTCTATAGCATGTGTCAAAACATCCATTCCTGTGTCCGCAATTATTGATGGTGAAAGAGTTTTTATAAATTCTGGATTTAAGATTGCTATATCGGGCAGCATTTCGCTATCGCTTAGCGGTATTTTTTTATCTTTCGTTGTAACAACTGCATAAGATGTCACTTCTGAACCTGTTCCGCTCGTTGTTGGAATAGCAATGAATTTTGGCTTTTTATTTTGTCCCATTGCCCTTTTTATCTGATTTGTAAAATAAATCATTGATTTGCAGGCATCTATTGGTGAACCTCCTCCAAGTGCTATTATGCAGTCGGGATCATGTGCACTTAATTCCAGCATTCCCTTTATAATTTCCTCATCAGTGGGATCAGGCTTCACATCCGAATATACTTTGGCTTCTATTCCTCGCGATTTTAAGATATTTGTCACTTTATTTATGACTTTCAGTTTTACCATATTTTCATCTGTAACTAAAAATACTTTTTCCATTTCCAGTGTTCTTAATATATCCAAAGAATTAGCGCCATAATGAATATCCGGTTTTATTTGAAATAACCCCATTGACTCCACTTCCTTTCTTTTTATAGTAATTCTTTTAATTTGGATAATATTTTTTGGACTGTTTCAGAATCCGTTATTTTAAATTCTTTTGTAATTATGTCAATAACTTTTTTCTCAAAATTCTGACAGTCTTTTTTTATTTCATTTTTCATTTTACTTTCTGATTCACAGCAACATTTTTCATATTTTACTCCAATTCCCTTATCCCTTATTATGTCCTTTGCTCCTGGAGTAATAATCATATCAGCTTGAATCACAAGTTCATTTTCTTGAACATATTCAAAAAGATTTTTTACCGTAATCAATCTTTTTCTCATTTTTTTACTCCTTTTCCGATTCCAAACTGTCTATTATTCCTACGATAGTCGCATCTACTGGGGTTTCAGCATCGAATATATGTCTTGCAGAACTTCCTGTAACAATTATCACTTTGTCGTCTTGTCCAGCACCAATGTAATCTGCTGCCACCATTTTTCTGCTTCCACGTCCTTCATCTGTCCCTTCCACTTCAACTACCATTAGTTTTAGTCCTTTCAGTTTTTCATCCTTCCTTGTTGCCCAGACATTATCCACAACTTTTCCAATTAACATATTATTGCCTTCTTTCATAGCATAATTCAATACTATTTTCTTTTATATAATCCATCGCAAGGGAAGTTATTTTAGATTTTGCATCAACTTCAAGCGTCTGATTTTTTAATTTCAGCTTTCTGAGCCTTCTTTCTGTTACCAAGCCTTTCAAATAAACTTTTTCTTTCGTACAAAAAACATTTTTAACTTCCGTTCTTTTTACAACCTTTATTCCAAATTCCCTGACTTTATCAAGATACCCGTCATAAAGATTGATTAATGCAGCAGGTTTGGTATATTTTTTATATTCCAGCCCTTCTTCCACAAGTACAACTTCCCCATCGTTAAAAAGAAATTCCGTTATAACACTTTTTCTCCCTTGTGAAAGCTCAATCAGCTCATTTATCCCAAGAGTTGACACTACAAGTCTTTTTTTATTTTCACATTGTCCGATTTCTTCCCAAGTGCTGTCTAATTTTATGTTTTCCATAAATGATGCTTCTTTTTTCAATTCATCCTTCAAAACTTCATCATTTCCCAAAAAAGCTGTTACTACTGATTTTTTAGAAATAATCTCGTTATTTTCAGATAATTTTTGATTTTCTCTTTTGGCAATTTCCTTTAACACTTCCCTTGCAAGCACTTCTATCAATTTCTGAGTATCCATTTTATCTCCTTACAACGCCTTATTTTTCAATACTTCCAGTCATTCCTGAAGTATACCCGCAGGAATTGGCTTCATCAAAGTCTATGTGCATGCTCAGTCTAAAACTGTCCCTTACTCTTATTAAAACATCATCAAATATTAACGGCCTGTCACTGTGAATTTTCACTTTTACAGTTTCGCCGTCTTTTACAGAAAGTCTTTTTGCATCTTCATTTGTCATATGAATATGTCTTTTGGCAACAATAACACCTTTATCCAGCTGTACATATTTATCTCCTACACCTAGCAGTATTCCCGGCGTTCCTTCAATTTTTCCACTTTCCCTTATCACTCCCTTGACTCCTATTTGACGGCAGTCAGTAAGCGATAATTCCACTTGCGAAAAACTTCTGCAAGGTCCTAATACTACAACATTGGAAAATTCTCCTTTTGGACCAATCACTCTGACTCTTTCCTTTGCCGCAAATTGTCCTGGCTGTGATAAATCCTTTGCTGGAGTAAGTTCATAACCTTTTCCAAAAAGTGCTTCCACATGCTCCTTCGTAAGATGTACATGACGCCCTGAAGCCTCAACCATAAAGGTATCATCCTTTTCTGCACCTAGAATTTCCTGTAATTTTTCTCTTATTATTCTCTCCAATTCATTTCTGTCCATAGCATCTCCCGAAATTTGAGATTATTTATAATCTCCATTATTTGCTTTTAGCATCATCAAGTACAATATACTGCTCAAACGGTTCAATGCTTTCAGCATATCCAGCCTTTCCACTTTTCCTTCCTTGTAAAAAGCTTCCACCGCAGCAAGCTCACATTCCCTTGAAAGAGCTCTCAGATAATTTAAATCTATAACTGATTCATCATAATCTATATTTATTTCAAACAAATGCCCCGTCTTAAAATATTTTACTGTATTATGAGTTATGTCTTTTAATGTATCTATATCGTATCCTAGAACATTCCTTTCCTGAAATTCCATATCTGTCATTTCACTTATGAATAAATCTCTTACAAATCTGTATGTCTGTGCAAAATCACTTTCCAGCTTTTTATTTTTTTCATATTTTTTCCAATATTTTATTATTTCAGCCTGTAAAATATCAAATTTTCCTCTTAAAATAATTCTCTTATGATTTTTTACAACTAGATTGTCTCCAAAAAGCTGAGTCATATATTCAGGTTTTTTGTCGTAAATTGCTCCTGTAAAATAATCTCTGTATTGTCTTTTTGGAGAAATTTTTTCTTCAGATTTCTTGACTTGAGAAACTTCAGATTTTTTTTCATCGTTTTCTTTTTTCTCTATAGCTTTTTCCTGAGATTTTTTAATTCGATAATCAATTTTTTTCACATTTAAATATTCTCTGGCTGATGGTGTAAGGATGTCTTTTTCAGTTATTCGTACTTTTTCAAGATGCCCTTCCTTTTCTAATTTTCTAAGCATTCCTTCTGTTATAACAGGCATTTTTTATCACACCCTATCTATTTTTTATAAATTCCATCCAATACTTGTCTTATGATACTTTCTATATCATTTTCGCTAACTTTTGAATTACTAGTGTCAGTATTTAATTCACATGCACAAGTACAAACACCTTCATTTTTCAATTCTTCCAGCTCTTTTGTCCCATAAGCTACTCTTCTAATATTTATTAGATTTAGAGGTCCTATATTGTCAGAAGTTGCACTTCCTCCAACTGTTCCACATCCTAATGTGAATGCAGGTATAAGATTTGTCGTAGCTCCTACTCCTCCAAGTGCCGCAGGTGTGTTTACAAGCAATCTTGAAACTGGTTTTTTCAATGAAAATTCTCTTATGATATTTTCGTTGTTTGTGTGCATTGACATTGTATGCCCGATTCCTTCGTTTTGAAGAATTTCTATACATTTTTCACATGCTTTTTCCCAAGTTTCTTCTGTATAAAATCCTAGTACTGGACACAATTTTTCCCTTGAATAAGGATTGAAGTGTGAAACTTCTGTTTCTTCAGAAATTAGAACTTTTGTAGTTACAGGAACTGTTATTCCCGCCATTGCAGCTACATATAAGGCTGTTTTTCCTACTATTTTTGGATTCATTGTGTTGTTGGCTCTCATTAGAATTTTTCCAACTTTTTCTCTTTCATCCTTGTTCAAGAAATATGCGCCTTGTCGTTTCAGTTCATCTGCAACTTGATGTTTTATTACTTCTTCTGTAACAATTGACTGTTCTGACGCACAAATTACTCCATTGTCAAAAGTTTTACTGTCTATTATTCTTTTAACTGCTTTTCTAATGTCTGCACTTCTTTCAATAAATGAAGGTCCATTTCCAGGTCCTACTCCTATAGCAGGTGTTCCAGAACTGTAAGCAGCCTTTACCATTGCTTCTCCACCTGTTGCCAAAATCAATGAAGTCTTTTTATGTTTCATAAGCTCTTGTGTAGCTTGTAATGTAGGTGTTTTTATAACTCCAATTAATCCTTTTGGAGCACCTTTTCTTTCAGCAGCTCTTATTAAATATTCTGCGGTTTTTAATATAGAGTCTTTCGCATTTGGATGCGGACTTACAATTACCGCATTTCCTGCTTTTAATGAAATCATTATTTTGTATATTGTTGTAGACGTAGGGTTTGTAGAAGGAATTAATGCTGCGATTATTCCCATTGGAACCCCTATTTCTGTTATTCTTTTTTCTTTATCGTCGTTAATGATTCCTCTTGTTTTTAAATCTTTTATAGTTTCATAAACACCTACTGACGCTAGTCTATTTTTTAGCACCTTATCTTCCCAACGTCCAAATCCTGTTTCTTCATTAGCCAATTTTGCCAGTTCTACTTCGTGTTTTTGAGCTTCTTCACAGATTTCCTTAACTATTTCATCAATCTGGCTTTGAGAAAATTGGCTGTATTCTTCAAAAGCTTTACTCGCAGCAGCAAGCAAATCTCTTACTTCCTGTATCGATTGCAAATCTTTATCCATAATCTTTCCTTTCTGTAAATAACTACTGTTTTAGTTATTCCTATTCTGTTACAGCTTCTTCAACTGTTTTTGCTTTAGGCAATATAGCTTCAATTTCAGTATGAGGTCTTGGAATTACATGAATTGAAATCAATTCTCCTACTCTTTCTGCAGCAGCAGCTCCCGCATCAGTTGCAGCTTTCACCGCTCCCACATCTCCTCTTACCAATACTGTCACTAATCCGCCACCAACATGCTCTTTCCCAATCAATGTTACATTGGCTGCTTTTACCATCGCATCTGCAGCTTCTATTGCCGCTACTAATCCTTTAGTTTCTATCATTCCTAACGCATTTAATGTTGCCATTGTGCTTCCTCCTTATTATTTTTTATCAAAATTTCTATCAGTTTTTTCTTAGGCATTGTTTTTATTTGATTCCAAGTGTAGCCTAATTTGCAGCTATTTACCATTTTTTTTAAATCAATTACTTTCATACCCTGATATTGCTTTTTTAATTTTTCTGCTTCATCATCTTCTTTTTCAACTTCTATTTCGAAAACTTCTATTTTTTCCTGAATATCATTATTTTGATCTAATTTTTCAGCTGGATTTTCAACTTTTTCATAAACTTCAGCTATCTCTGTAACTTTTTCATTTATTTCTTTATTTTGTTCTTCGTCAAAATTTTCATTTTTACTTTCATTTATTATTTCTTCTGTTATTTCTTCGGTTGAAATTTTTTCCGTTGCTTTTTTCTCAATAGTTGTATCTTTAACAACTGATTTGTTTTCAATTTTTTGTTTTTTCTCCTTATTTCCTAAATCACTTATCAAGATTTTTTTTGTTTCCGAATCAATTCTTGCGATAACATTACTGCTCAGGAAATTACCAAGTCTTTTTGCACTTTCCGTAGCGGCATCAACTGCTGCTGTTACAGCCGACACATCTCCTGCTACTTCAATCGTTACAATTCCGCCTTTTACATAATAGCAGTTCATAAGAGTTACATTAGCGGCTTTCAATGCGGCATCCGCTGCTTCTATTGCAGTTACAAGACCTAGTGTTTCTACGTATCCGTATGAATCCATCTATTTATCACCTTCTAACTCTCGGAATCTTCTTCCAGATATTTGACAAGTTCCTCAATTCCTTTATTTTCATAAGCACTTACAATAAAAACTTTTTCCGCTCCCGCCATTTCCAATATTTCTTTTGCTTTTTCAGGATTTCCACCTAAATCAGTTTTGGTTACAATTCCAATTACAGGCTTTGAAAAGGCTGTTGCAAAGTTTGGGGGAAATATATTACGCTCTTCATCGCAGGCTTGCACCATTCCTACAACATCACAGTCATAGGAACTTACAATTAATGCTTTGTAAAGCATTCTATTTTCCATATATTCACCGGGAGTGTCAAGTATATCATTTGAATATGTAAGCATTTGAGTTTTTTCATATTCTATGTCCAATCCATGTATTCTTTGAGTCAATGTTGTTTTACCACACATGGACTTTCCAATTAAAAGTATTTTTTTCAATTTTATGACCTCGTTATTTGAGTTATACTAAATCTTAGTACATTTTGAAAGTATGAAACTACTTCATTTACAGCAGCTTCTATACTTCCAACATCTCCACTAATAACAACAGACCCAGTAAATCTATCGACAAATCCTATCTCCACTTCAGCACTCTTTGTAGCCAAATCTGCCGCAATTATTGCCGCTTCTCCTGGAGTGATTGTTAAAATTCCGATGGCATTTACCTTGTTTTCATGAAGCCCTATTTTTTTTGATAAATCTCTTTGAGGATTTGCAATTATATGAGCCAGTGTCAATTGCCTACCGGGCACATATTCCTGTATCATTCTCTGTTTTTTTTCTTCTTCCATTTGACAAATCCTTTCTAAAATTTTTTCTATCTAGGCAATATTGTTTCAACTTCTGAATGTGGACGCGGAATTACATGAATTGAAATCAGTTCTCCTACTCTTTCAGCAGCAGCAGCCCCTGCATCAGTTGCAGCCTTAACAGCTCCTACATCTCCTCTTACAAGCACTGTTACAAGTCCTCCACCTACGTGTTCTTTTCCAATCAATGTCACATTCGCAGCTTTTACCATCGCATCAGCTGCTTCTATTGCAGCTACTAATCCTTTAGTTTCTATCATTCCTAGTGCATTTAATGTTGCCATAGCTCTTACCTCCCAAAATTTTTTAATTTTCAAATTCTTTAATAATAACTATTTTTTGTTTTTAAAATTATCTTGGTAAAATAGTTTCAACTTCTGAATGTGGACGTGGAATTACATGAATTGAAACTAGTTCTCCCACTCTTTCAGCAGCAGCAGCCCCTGCATCAGTTGCAGCCTTAACAGCCCCTACATCTCCTCTTACAAGCACTGTTACAAGTCCTCCACCTACGTGTTCTTTCCCAATTAATGTCACATTCGCAGCTTTTACCATTGCATCCGCTGCTTCTATTGCAGCTACTAATCCTTTTGTTTCTATCATTCCTAACGCATTTAATGTTGCCATATCTTTCCTCCTGAAATTATTTTTTATTTGACAAATAATTTAACTTTAAATTCACCTCCTCATCTAAAATTATGTATAAACTATTAATTATAATTAGTGAAAAATAAAAAAGGAACTAAAAAATCAAATAATTTTTCAAGCTCCTTTGCTCCAAAATATTATTGTACCATTTTATATTTAATAATTCATATTTTACAATTAATAATGTTTTATTTAAAAAGTTTTCTACATCATTGTAATTAACTTTCACTTTGAGTATACTATGATTTTTAATTTTGTCAATAGCTTTGAAAAAATTTTTTTAAAATTATATTTAAGTTGATATGATTACATTTAAAAATACGTTTAAAATTGAACCGAAACAGCTTAAAGTAATAATATTAAATTTAAAAAAATATAATTGTGGGGAAATATATCTTGACAAATATAAAAAAGAGAGTGTACTAATAGTAAAGAATTATAGGTGTTTTACAAACTTAATAAGGAAATCGGTTAGAATCCGATACAGCCCCCACTACTGTGAAACTGACGAAAGTACACAAAACCACTGAAATATTTTGGGAAGGGTATAAGTAGGATGAAGTTAGTCAGGAGACTTGCCTAAGGTTAAATTAAATTTAGAGAAGGAGAGAAAATGAAAAAGAGAATATTATTGTTTTTAGTTTTAATCAGTATGCTGTTAATAGGTGTAAATGGTTATTCAATGCACATTATGGAAGGTTTTTTACCTTTAAATTGGGTTATAGTATGGTTTGCGGTTTGTATTCCGTTCTGGATTATAGGGATAAAGAAACTTCAGGCTGCCTCTAAAGGAAGCGTGAAGGATAAAGAGCAATTTCGCTTGAGCCGGAGATACTTATATGCGACGAGGCAACTTCCGCGCTTGATGTTTCCATTCAAAAAAACATAGTGGAACTTCTTGTAAGGCTGCAAAAAGAAAAAAACATAACAATGATTTTTATATGTCATGACATAGCATTAATAGAATCTTTTGCACACGAAATTGTAGTAATGTACCACGGAGATGTAGTAGAAGTAATAGAAGGCGGACAAATTTCTGAAAAAGCAAAACATCCATATACGAATCGTTATTAAGCGCAATTTTTCCTGTGCGTGGAGAAATGGTCGAAGTTAAGTAGTTTTACTGTTGTTTATATAACAAAAGTTTTATTTTTTATAATTTTTATGCTATAATAGTTATATATATTTATGTATAGGGGTGATAAAAATGAGTAAAACAACTTATGCATTTAAATTAGACGATAATTTAAAATTTGATTTGGAAAATGTATGCGAAGAATTGGGAATAACACTACCTGTTTTTTTTACAATGGCAGCCAAAAAATTGGTTAGAGAGAGAAAACTGGAAATTGACTTGTCAGAAAAAGATGATTATTTCTACAGTGAAGAAAATATTACAAGACTTCTAAAAGCAAAGGAACAAATTGAAAAAACTGGTGGAACAGTTCACGAGGTGCTGTAATGGTAAAAAGATGGTCTGATGAAGCATGGGAAGATTTTCTTTTCTGGCAGAAAAATGATAAGAAAGTTTTCAAAAAAATATTGGAACTTATAAAAGACATTGATAGAAATGGATATACTGGTATCGGAAAACCTGAAGGCTTGAAGCATGAACTATCTGGCTACTGGAGCAGGAGAATTAATGAAGGAAATAGAATTGTTTATAAAATAGAAAATGGTGAAATCTGGTTTTTGCAATGCGGTTCTCATTATAAGAAAAAATAAAAAGGGTGGAAAAATTTTCTGCCTTTTTTTGAGTTTGGTTTAAATAAGTTTCATTGAATTATTAAATATTTTTGACAAGTATTTTTTGATTGAGTGTGTCACAGTAACACGAGGAAATTTAAAAATATATGAGAAATTTTTTTAAGAAGAAATTGGATTTTGAGCAACTTGGATTTATAAAAAAAAATATTAAAATATAGGAGATAGTCAAAATGAAAATAAAACTACGATTACAATCAGAAATCCTGATGATTTTGAATTAGACTTATTTGAGTCTTTTTGCAGTGTTCCAATTATTATAGATAATAAAATGATTATAGGGACTCATACTACAAATTTAGATTTATCGGATAGCACGTACAATCAATTACCTGAAACTTTAAAAGAAGTGTTAAATCGGCATCAAACTAGAAATTTTTATTTAAAGTCTTCTTTATTAACAATAACAGGATTAACAGCATACAGTAGACCTGTTCGATAACTATATATATTTAGAATTTAATAAAACAAATATTCTAAAGCAAGGGGTCTTGACCCCTTGTGAAAATAAAAAAACTTAGGTTATCGAACACATCTATTGAGATACTCACAAAAAAGTATGTTATTCATATCAAATGAAATAAATGTTAAAATATCAATTAACAGGCAGATAAATAAAAACAAGGAGAAAAAATAAAGATGAAAGACTTAACAAAAGGAAATGAACTGAAAACAATAATTTATTTTTCTTTGCCAATTTTAATAGGAAATTTATTTCAGCAGATTTACAATATTTCAGACACAATCATTGTGGGAAATTTTTTAGGAAAGGAAAGCCTTGCGGCTGTAGGCTCAAGTTATCAGATTAATGTACTTATAATAGCTGTTTCGATAGGAATTTCATTAGGGACAAGCATTCTAATTTCCCAATATTTTGGTGCAAAAGATATGGACAATTTGAAAATCACGGCAAATACAGGATTTATCTTTTCCATAATTTTATCTCTTATTGTTACAACACTAGGTTTTTTACTGTCAAACAATATTTTAATTTTAATTAATGTTCCGCAAAAATTGTTACTGGAGGCAAATATCTATTTAAAAATTATTTTTATTGGAGTTGTCCCAACTTTTGGCTATAATTCCCTCACAAATACGCTAAAAGGCGTAGGTGATTCAAAAACGCCGACTTATATCTTAATTACCGCAGTGATTTTAAATATTATCCTAGATATATTTTTTGTAGCAGTACTAAATTCTGGAGTTGCAGGAGCGGCAATTGCAACTGTTATTTCACAGTTTGTTTCTTTTTTTCTTTGCTTATTTTATATAAAATTTAAATATCCAAATTTAATTTTTCAAAAACATTATTTCAACTTAAATTTTAATATTTTAAAAGAAATACTGATTATTGGAATGCCAGCAATGTTACAGCAAGTTTTAATCAGCCTAGGATTTATTGTTATTCAAATTCTTGTAAATGGATTTGGAACAGACTGTATTGCAGCTTTTATTTCTGCTTCCAGAATTGACTCCTTTGCAGAATTGCCATCCATAAATTTAGGACAGGCGTTGATGACTTTTACAGCCCAAAACTATGGAGCCAAAAAAATGGATAGAATAATTAAAGGTGGAAAAGATAGCCTAATTTTAGGAATCTCATTTTCCATCATAATCTCAATTATTATTTTTATTTTTCCAGCATTCTTTATTTCAATATTTAACCGAAATCCCGAAGTGATTTTTATAGGAAATCAATATTTACGTATAATTTCAGCATTTTACGTAATTTTCTGCACAATGCAAATACTAAATGGATTGCTACTAGGCTACGGAAAATCCTTAGTTCCACTAATAGCCTCTATCACTTCATTTTGTATGTTTCAAGTGCCTCTAGCCATTTTGCTTTCCAAAACATCGTTAGGCTATAACGGAATTTGGATTGCCGCACCGATAGGCTGGACAGGAGGACTGCTAATTCGAGTGTGGTATTTTATAAAAATTTCTAAAAAAATATAGAAAAAATAAAAGAATTGTAGTAAAATCAAGATTATTTGGTGTTTTTTAAAATTTCAAATAATTTCATTGAAAGGAAAATTTATATGGAAGAAAAAATTTACACTTGTCCGCTGGAATTAACTCAAAAAATATTATCAAAAAAATGGACAGTCATCATATTATGGCTTTTAAGACACGGAAAAGTCAGAACAAAAGATTTCAAAAATCAAATAAAAGGCAGCAACGAAAAAATGATTATCAAGCATCTAAACTATTTAATCAAAGAAAAACTTATAGAAAAACGGGAATACAATGTTTACCCAAAAAAGACAGAATATATCCTCTCAGAAAAAGGAAAAGATTTATTGCCTATTTTGGAACTTATGCAAAGTTATGGGAAAAAATATTATGCTAAATGAAAATTTGATAGTATACAAAAAAGATGATAAATAATCAGTTATTTAGACTATTTAATATTATCTTTTTAATTTTATTTTTTATTATTTTTTTGAATAACATATATTGTATGATTATGAAAAATATTTATTAATAATCTATGAAATTTAAATAAAAATCCTTATCTAAACACTTAAAAATTATATTCAAATTTTTTTAACAAGGCTGTAAAATTAATTATTAGACCTGTTCGACAACTAACTATATGTACTTGTAATTTAATAAAACAAATATTCTGAAACAAGGGGGTCTTGACTCTTTGTGAAAATAAAAAACTTAAGTTATCGAACACATATAGTATAGGCATAGATGTCAATAAAAAAGTAAATGCAATACATGGAGGAAAAATTTTTGATAACTTTGATAAAGAAAGAGGGTATACTATGATAACTTGTGCTTGCTATTTTCCATCAGGAAGTATGGCAATACATTTTCAGGCATTGGGAGATATTTTTTTAGAATTTGATTTAAAAGATGTTTTTTTTCTAAATGATGTTAAAGAATTTTATGAAATTTCAGAGCTGGAATATAAAGAAAGTGATGAGATAAATAATCAAGATTATAATGAAATTACAGCAATTATATGTGGTAAAAAGTAATAAAAAATCTTGAAAAATTGAAAATTATCTTTTAACTTAATAAATTTGAATAATAGTTGTAAAAGACAGTGATTATTTTATATATTGACAAATAAAATAACGAGTGATACTATTGTAATATAAATATTACAATTGGAGGGATAAAAAATGCCAACATTATCGTTAAGGATGGAGAAAGAGGATTTGGAATTTTTAAAGGAATATGCGAGCATAAATAACCTTAATATGTCATCTTTTGTTCGGAATTTAATTTTAGATAAAATATACGATGAAATAACTGAAGAAGATGAAAAAAGAATATTGAAAAGATGGAAAAATTCAAAATCTGAAAAAACTGCTTCTGCTGAAGAAGTTTTCAAAAGGCTAGGATTATAATGGAAAAAAGATTTTACGAAGTTAAATTTACTGAATCTGCAGAAAAGGATTTAAAAAAATTGATCAAATCAAACAAAGCCATAGCTAAGCTTATAAAAAAATGGATTTCAGATAATTTAATAGATACACAAAATCCAAAACAAAGAGGAAAAGCATTAACAGGAAACTTAAAAGGATTATGGAGATACAGGATAGGTTCCTATAGAATTGTAGCTGAAATAAAGGGTAAAGTTTTACTAATATTAATTATAGAAATTTCAGATAGAAAGGAAACTTACAAAAATAAAAAAACATATAAAGATAGTAAACTAAAATAAAGCTAATTTGAAGTATTAGTAGATACTCAGTATATTTTGTTATAATGTTTATCTTGTTTATAAAATATTTTTATACTAAGCTTGACAAATATAAAAAATAGAGTATACTAATAATAGAGAAATTATAGGTGTTTTTACAAACTTAATAAGGAAATCGGTTAGAATCCGATACAGCCCCCACTACTGTGAAGCTGACGAAAGTATACAAAACCACTGAGATATCTTGGATATTTTGGGAAGGGTACGAGTAGGATGAAGTTAGTCAGGAGACTTGCCTAATAATTTTTTATATAAAATTTTCTGGGAAGGGAAGATTTAATATACATCAATGTAAAAATAAATCAATGGTGATTTGTTCCATAAGCGTACTATACGATGGTGATATAGTTATTGTTGTGGAAGTTTTGACGTGTATTGGCTTCAGCTTTGGCTGATTTTTTTTTGGAACTTGCCGAAGGTTAAAATTAAATTTAGAGAAGGAGAGAAAATGAAAAAGAGAACATTATTGTTTTTGGTTTTAACCAGTATGCTGTTAATAGGCGTAAATGGTTATTCAATGCACATTATGGAAGGTTTTTTACCACTAAATTGGGTTATAGTATGGTTTGCGGTTTGTATTCCGTTCTGGATAATAGGAATAAAGAAGCTTCAATCTGTTTCTAAAGGGAGCGTACGGGAAAAAATGACGCTTGCATTAGCGGGTGCGTTTATATTTGTATTGTCTGCACTAAAAATTCCATCAGTTACAGGAAGTTCGTCACATCCTACAGGAGTAGGGCTATCTGCTATATTATACGGACCTTTTGTAACTTCCATTCTTGGAACAATCGTATTAATATTTCAAGCAGGATTGCTTGCACACGGAGGATTTACAACTTTGGGAGCAAACGCTGTTTCAATGGCAATTGCAGGACCAATTGTATCATATTTAGTGTATAAAGGATTTGAGAAAAAGAATAAGGCGTTAGCGGTATTTTTGGCAGCGGCGTTAGGAGATCTTGCGACTTATGTGGTAACATCAATTCAGCTTGCACTTGCATATCCATCTCCACAAGGTGGAGTAGTTGCTTCATTTATCAAATTTGGAGCGGTATTTGCAGTAACTCAGGTTCCTCTTGCAGTTATCGAAGGGCTACTTACAAACGTGGTGATGAATATACTTGAAAAATATAACGTAAAAGAGGTGGAAGCTTAATGTCGGAAAATAAAAACAAAAGTGTATTTAAAAAGAATATTATTTTAATAATTGCAATAATTTTAATAGGTGTTATTCCTTTATTTCTCGTAAAATCTGAATTTGGCGGATCTGATGACAAGGGAGAAGAAGTAATAAAAACTATAAAACCTGATTATGAGCCATGGGCTAAAAATTTAATAGAATTACCAGGAGATGAAACTGAAAGTCTGCTGTTTGCATTACAGGCGGCATTAGGTGCAGGAATTGTAGGGTATGTATTAGGCTATTTCAAAGGTGAAAGAAAAAATGCTAATAGATAAGGTATCTTACACAAATCCCATAAAAAATATAAACCCCGGAGTAAAGTTTATATTGTCAATGACGACATTAGTATTTTTACTTTATACTGGAAGTAAAATAGTATTTGTTTTTAATTTTATACTGTTTAATTTACTTCTTTTGTTTGTCGTAAAAGTGAAAATAGGTGACTTGTTAAAGCTGAACTTTATTCCGGCTTTATTTATTTTAACAACTGTAATTTCCTTGCTGTTTATAAAAGCGGATATATGGACATTTTTGCTACGTTCATTTTCCTCGATAGCTGTAGTTTATTTCCTTATTTGTTCTACTCCAATTATAGATTTGGACTATATATTTGCAAAGCTGAAATTTCCTAAAATATTTAGGGAAATGTTTTTACTAATTTACAGATATATATTTTTATTATTTGAAAATAAGGAAAAATTACATAATGCACAGGAAGTAAGACTAGGATACAGCAGTTTTAAAAATGGGATGAAATCATTTCCAATGCTAGTAGTTGCTATATTAAAAAAAACATACTACTATAATCTGAATTCTATAAAGGCTGTGGAATCAAGAATGGGAAAGGAATTTATTTTTTCTCATAGAAAATATAAAAAAATTGGGTTTGAAATAATATTCGTAATAATAATAGTTATAATAAATTTATATTTGGTGGTAAAATACAATGCTTAGACTTGAAAATATAACTTTTTCATACGACGAAGAAACAGAGGCTCTAAAAGATGTGACTTTGAATATTGAAAAAGGGAAAAAAACATTATTTCTTGGGGAAAATGGCTCAGGAAAATCAACATTATTTTTAATAATGAATGGACTTTTGAAAGCACAAAAGGGAAATATTTATTTTGAAGAGAAAAAAATAGAGCATAAAAAGAAAAATCTCGAAGAATTGAGAAAAAAAGTCGGGATAATTTTTCAGGATCCTGAAATACAGATTTTTGCACCTTTAGTATTTCAGGAAGTAGCTTACGGACCTGAAAATCTTGGATATTCTAAAGAGGAAGTAGAAAAAAATGTAAACAGGGCAATGAAAGAAATCAATATAACAGATTTAAAAGATAGACCTTGTCATCATCTGAGCTATGGACAGAAAAAAAGAGTCTCAATAGCTGCAATTACGGCAATGGAGCCAGAACTTCTTATTCTAGATGAGCCAACTGCATGGCTTGATTCTAAAAATACAAAAAGAGTATCAGAAATTCTAGATAATTTTTCCAAAGCAGGAAAAACAATGGTGGTATCAACGCACGATACAGATTTTGCCTATGAATTTGCTGACTATATCTATGTCCTTGAAAAAGGGAGAATTGTACGGCAAGGGAGCAGGGACGAGGTTTTTGAGGATTTTGAATTTTTGAAGAAATTAAATTTGAATATTCCAAATGTACTGAAAATAAAAAGTTATCTCAAGTATAAAAATCTTGATGAAAATGATTATTATAAATTTTTGGAGGAAAAAAACTTGCTATGAAAAAATTACTTATATCAGGAGCAATGAGCGGCAGTGGAAAGACTACGGTAAGCAGCATATTGATGTCAGCTTTTGAAAATGTGGCACCTTTTAAGGTTGGTCCAGACTACATCGATCCTGGTTATCATGAGTTGTTTACAGGGAATAAATCTCGTAATTTAGATGCTTTTATGTTTGATGATAAAACATTAAGACATATATTTGAAACAGGAGCAAAAGGGAGCAATATCGCTATAGTCGAGGGAGTTATGGGACTTTATGACGGAATTGGGCATGAAAAGGATAATTTTAGCACAGCTCACGTATCAAGAATTCTTGATATTCCAGTAATTCTAGTGGTTAATGCAAAAGGAATTTCCACAAGTATAGCTGCTGAAGTTTTAGGATTCAAATTATTTGATGAAAATGTTAAAGTAAAGGGAATTATCTTAAACAATGTTTCTTCTGAGAAACTATATTTAAACTTAAAGGAAGCGGTAGAAAGATTTACGGGAATAGAATGCGTAGGATATTTGCCGAAAAATGAGAAATTATCGGTGGAAAGTAGACATCTGGGATTAAAACAGGCTTTTGAATTGAAAGGCTCAAAAGAACTTGAGGAAAAAAAACAGCTGTTTAAGGAAATTGCACAAAATTGCTTAGATTTAGAAAAAATTTACGAAATAGCAGAAGAATTTGAAACAAAAAGCAGTATGGACAGTTTTGAGCCAATAATGGACTTAAAGAATAAATATAAAGGGAAACGTGTTGGAGTCGCTAAAGATGGTGCATTTTCATTTTACTATGAGTCAAATCTGGAACTGATGAGATTTTCGGGATTAGAAATAGTAGAATTTAGTCCTGTAAAAGATGAAAAAATACCAGAAAATCTTGATATGATTTATTTTGGCGGAGGTTATCCCGAACTTTACTGGAAAGAATTGTCTGAAAATGTTTCTATGAAGGAAAGCATAAGACAGGCTTATGAAAACGGAGTAAAAATCTATGGAGAATGTGGCGGATTTATTTATTTAACCAACAAGCTGAATTTGCTAGACGGAAATAGCGGGAATTTCTGTGGAATTATAGATGTGGAAATTTCTATGAAAAATAGGCTGAATATCGGAAGGTTTGGTTACATAAATATAAAAACTGAAAATGGAATTCATACAAAAGGACACGAATTTCATTATTCAGAAATTTCTGTAGATAATGAAAAAGAAAAATTTTATAAAATAGAAAAAAATGATGGAAGAAATTGGGTTTGCGGATATAGAAAAAATAGTCTTCTAGCGGGTTATCCACACATTTCTTTTTATTCAAATATAAAATTTTTCAAATATTTAATTGAAAAATTGTAAAAAAAGCTATCTAAAATTTAAAAAATAATATATAATTGTATAGTAAAACTATTTAAAAATCGAACTAATCAAAGTTATAGTCAATCCACTTGAAAATTGTTGTAAAACTGTTAAAAAAGCAATGGATTGGCTATAGATATAGCAAAAGATTTATTCTAGTTTTAAACTGGAATTGCTGTATTTAAAATTTAAACTTAAAATATTGTTTGATTTTTTTTTAGTTTAAAAACATAAAAAAATATTGGAGGGAATCAATTTATGTCGTATATTAAGGATCCGAAAGGGATAGAAGTAAGAAGTTTTGAAATGATTACGGAAGGATTAGGGAACAAGGTAGACCACTTTGCTGAAAATGAGAAGCCAATTGTGAAAAGACTGGTGCACACTACTGGAGATTTTGGGTATGCAGATATTACAGAGTTTCATAATGATGCGGTAAATTCGGCTATGGAAGCTATAAAATCAGGGTGCAAGATATATTGTGATACAAATATGATTGTTACTGGATTAAATAAAATAGGTCTTGCGAAATTTGGATGTTCAGCATATTGTCTTGTAAATGATGAAGAAGTGGCAAAAGAAGCTAAGGAAAGAGGAATTACAAGATCGATGGTTGGAATTGAAAGAGCAGTGAAAGATAAGGATACAAAAATATTTTTGATTGGAAATGCTCCAACAGCATTATTTAAACTTCTTGAAGAAATAAGCAAGGAAGGGGCAGAAAAGCCTAAACTTATTGCAGGAGTACCAGTAGGATTTGTTGGATGTCCTGAATCAAAAGCCGCACTTTCAGATTATGATGTGCCATTTATAAGAACTAACGGTACAAAAGGTGGAAGTACAGTAGCTGTGGCAGTATTACATGGAATACTGTATCAAATGTTTGAAAGAGACAGATATTAAAAAAACTACTAACAAAGGGAAGGAAGTAAAAATGGAAGAATACGTATATTTTAACGGTAGAAAACTAAGATATGGCTATACAACGGGAAGTTCTGCAACAGCAGCCACGAAAGCTGCACTTATGTATCTTCTGCAAGATGGAGAACAGGATATACCAGAAGTAACTATCGGACTTCCCTCAGGAAAATCTATAACAATAAAAGTAGATTCATTAAAAAAAGCAGATAACTATGCGCTTGCATCGGTTTTAAAGGATGGGGGAGATGATCCCGACGTTACTCACGGACTTCAGATTTTTTCAAAGGTAAGTTTGCGTGATGATGCAAAAATAAATATTTTTGGTGGGATAGGAGTAGGGAAAGTTACCAAAAAAGGTCTTCCCATCTCTCCTGGAAATTCTGCAATAAATCCTACTCCTTTAAAAATGATAAGAGCGGCGGTGGAAAGTGTTCTTCCAACTGGAAAAGGTGCAGATATAGAAATTTTTGTGCCAAAAGGCGAAGAAACTGCAAAAAAAACATTGAATGCAAAACTTGGAATTATCGGTGGAATTTCAATTCTTGGTACAACGGGAATAGTAAAGCCGATGTCGGAAGACGCATGGAAAGCATCGCTTGCCATTGAATTGAAGATGGCTCTTGAAAATGCTGAAAATGGTGAGGCAATATTTCTATTTGGAAACAGGGGGAAAAAATATTTAACTGACAATTTTGAGGATAATACTTCATTATCTGTTGTAATAAGTAATTTTGTGGGCTATATGTTTGACAGGGCGTGCGAATTTGAGGCAAGAAAAATTTACTTTATTGGTGAACTTGGAAAATTTGTAAAAGTTGCAGGCGGGATATTTCATACACATAGCAGAGTTTCTGATGCCAAAATGGAAATACTCGCTGCAAATGCGCTGCTTGTAGGCGAAAGCATGGAAAACCTTAAAAAGATAATGGCTTCCAACACAACCGAAGAAGCTACAAAATACATTGAAAAAACAGAAGTTTACGATCTTCTGGCAAAAAAAGCCAAACAGAAATGTGAAGAATATTGCCGAAGAAACGGCTGGGATCTGGAAGTAGAAACACTTATTATTTCTGCTGAAAGAAAAGAGCTGGGAAGCAGTAAGAAGTTTTTTGATAATTTTAAAAGAAAAGGGCTTTAAGGATATAGAAGTTGTTACGGTTGTTGTTAGCAGATTGAAAAAATCAGACTATACTATGATGTTTGAAAAAAATACTATTTGTATAATAGACCTGTTAGACAGCCTAAGTTTTTTATTTTCACAAGGGGTTTAATACCCCTTGTTTCAGAATATTTGTTTTATCAAATTCTAAATGCAAGTTTAATTAAATTTATGAAGAAATAAAAGCTGGAAAAACCTCATTGATAATTTTTAAATTATAGGATTACATTCCTTTAAAAAATAAAAATTCCGAAATTTAAGGAATATATTCCTTAAAATTTGTTAATTCATAAAAAAATAGGATTACATTCCACAAAAATTGATTTTTAAATAAAAAAGGGGTATAATTTAAAAGGAAATGAGGTGTTAAAATGATAAGAATAGATCGAAAAGAATATTTAGATTTTTTAGTAAAATCAAAAGACAGACAGATAATAAAGGTCGTATCTGGTGTAAGAAGATGTGGAAAATCCACTCTCTTTGAGATATATAAAGATTTTCTGCTTGAAAATGGAGTTGCAAAAAATCAGATTATATCCATAAATTTTGAAGATATGGATTATGAAGAACTTACAGATTACAAAAAACTTTACGAATATATAAAATCTAAAATGATTAAAGATAAAAGGAATTATATATTTTTAGATGAAATTCAGCATGTGGATAAATTTGAAAAAGTTGTAGACAGCCTTTTTATAAAAGAAAATACAGACCTGTATATAACAGGTTCTAATGCCTATTTTATGTCGAGCGAGCTGGCAACCCTTTTAAGTGGGCGTTATATAGAACTGAAAATGTTGCCTTTATCATTTAAGGAGTATTATCAGGCTAAATTAGAGTATGAAAAACTGGAGCAGAAGGAAAATAGGACATCAAAAACACTTATACAATATTATAATGAATATATAGTAAACAGTTCGTTTCCTTATACTTTACAGTTAGACAGTGATTTGAAAAATATACATGAATATTTAAGCGGAATATATAACTCAGTGCTTTTGAAAGATATAGTTGCAAGATTGAAAATTTCAGATGTAATGAGACTTGAAAGTGTTGTGAAGTATGTATTTGATAATATCGGTAATTTAACTTCGCTTTCAAAGATAGCGAATACCCTAACTTCAATGGGAAGAAAAACGGATGCAAAAACCATTGAAAAGTATATTAGAGGGCTTACTGACAGTTTACTTGTGCATGAAGTTAGCAGATACAATATAAAAGGGAAAGAATTCCTGTCCACATTATCAAAATATTATGTTGCAGATTTAGGACTCAGACAGATGATTTTAGGTAATAGAAATATAGATATGGGTCATATACTGGAAAATGTAATTTATCTTGAACTGCTTAGAAGAAAAGGCAATGTATATGTCGGGCAGTTTGATAAAAACGAAATTGACTTTGTTGTTATTAATTCAAATGAAATTGAGTATTATCAGGTCGCTTTGACAGTTTTAGATGAAAACACTTTAAAAAGGGAACTGGATACCTTTAAAAATATTAAGGATAACTATCCGAAGTATCTTATAACCTTAGATGATGTAATGGTAAATACTGACTATGACGGAATAAAGGTTGTAAATGCTCTGGAGTGGTTGTTGGAAGTTTAATGATGTCTAAAACGTATTTATGCTATTACTGATGTGTTTAATGGAAAATTATATATTGGTTCAGCTTATGGCAATGATTGTTTACTAAATAGATGGAGTATGTTAATAATTTAACTGGAGGAAATGTAGAACTAAAAAAAGTTTTAGAGGAAAAAGGTGAAAAATATATTCAAACTAACTTTAAGTACTCTATACTTGAAATTTTTGATACCAAGACAAAACAGGAATATATATTAGAACGAGAAAATTATTGGAAAAAAGTTTTTGAAACTAAAAAATTTGGAATGAATAAAAATTAGAGGAGAAAAAATGGCTAGTAAATTAGGTAAATTCTATGGAATAGGAGTAGGAGTAGGAGATCCTGAAAATATAACAGTTAAAGCAACAAAAAGACTGCATGAAGTAGATGTGATAGTACTGCCTGAGGCAAAAAGCGGAGAAGGAAGTACAGCCTTTAATATTGTAAAAGAATATGTAAAACCAGAAGTAGAGCAATTATTTCTGGAGTTTCCTATGATAAAGGATGTGGAAGCGAGAAAAGTTTTTAGAAAAAATAATGCGGATGTAATAAGTGCTGAATTGGAAAAAGGTAAAAATGTAGCGTTTTTAACAATAGGTGATCCAATGACTTATAGCACTTATACTTATGTATTGGAACATATTTCAGATGATGTGGAAGTTGAAACTATTGCGGGAATAACTTCGTTTAACAGTATTGCGGCAAGGCTTAATATACCGCTGATGATTGGAGATGAAGATTTAAAAGTAGTTTCTGTCAATAGAAAGACTGATGTTTATAAAGAAATTGAAAATAATCAAAATTTAGTGTTAATGAAAATTAGCCGAGATTTTGAAAAAATAAAAAAAGCGATTATTGAAACAGGAAATAAAGAAAATATAGTTATTGTTTCAAACTGTGGAAAAGAAAATGAAGAAATTATTACAGATATTGAAAATGTTGAAAGTGTACATTATTTTTCTACATTAATTCTAAAAAAATAGGGAATAGATGAATGGAAAAGATTTCTAAAAGCGTAAAAAAGTTAAAACCTAAAATAATAATATTTATAGTTTTACAAATTTTATTATTTATGTATTATTTCTGGATTGGAAAATATGATTGGGATTATGGTTTTGATTTGCCATACCGTATAGTTTTTGAAGGAATATTTTCGGTAGTAGTAGGCGTATTTTTTGGTTTAATATTTTATTTATTAGGAAAAAGTGAAGAATATGAAAATGATAAAATTTTGAAATTGCCAATATTTTTTATAATTTTGTCAATGATATTACTATTTAGAATAGATATTATGGGAGTTATAAAATTATGTTTTTTCAACGGATTATTCATTTTAGGAATATTTAGAAGTAAAATAGAGATTAGAAGTTATTTGTTTAAAGTTTCTAAAATTACATTATGGTTTGTTGTAATGTACTTTTTAATACCAATTTATATATTCTTTTTTCCAAATGCTTTTATGATTTTTTTTGCAATAATAGAAAGTATTTTTGGAATTGATAAAAGCTTTAGTCAATATATAACTTTAATTTCATTTTTTATTACTAATTTCTTTTTTGGATTTTTTATAAAAAAATATTTTGATAAAGAAGAAATTGAAGTTGTAAGAATATTGACAATAGCAGCCTGTCTAATAATTATGGGAATATTTATTTTTATGGGCTTTAATTGGTATAAAGAAGACTATCACGCAATAATTTATACTTTCCCCTACAAAGTTTTGATGTATTTTGAAGAAGGGGAAAATAGTGTCGAAAAATTTGGGATTATAAAGACATTAGAGTCGAGGTACTTTGTTTATGCGATGATTGTTAATATGGGATTTTATTTGGGAACTTTGAAAATAAATAATAAAAATAAAAGGAAAAATTGTGTTGAAAACAAGATTGATGGGGATATTTAATAAGAAGTAGTTAAAATTTAAGAACTAAAAGAAAGAAGGAATTATTATGAAAAAATATTATTTATTTTGTTACTTGGAGTAGCAATTCAAGGACTAGCAGAAACAATTGTAAAAGGAACTTATGATACGAAGAAAAAAAGATACATAGAATTAAGTCAAATTTTTGAAAAGGAAATAAATTTGAGTTATGTATTGCCAAGTGATAAAAAGAATATAGTAACGTATAAAACTGAAAATTATGATATTTTAGTGAGAAAAAGTGATTTATTGGAATTATACAATAAAAATAGAGATAAAAAAGAAAAGAATATAAAAAATAGTATTTCAGATAAAGATAAAAAATTGGATTATGTCCGTAATTATATTGCTGAATTGGTCGAAAACAATAGGGCAGTTATTTATGAAAGAAAAACAAAAAAAGAAATAAAAAATATTGTAAAAGTAAAATACAATAACGATATTTACTATGATGCGGGAAGAGGTTCAAATTACGATGGTTATAAATTTTATACAGATAAAAGTTTGTCGCAGGAAATCATGAAATTTGATATTATAACACAATTTGGAGTTGCACTCCACAGCAGTTTGGGAGATAATCCGTATAATAGGGAATTGACAGAAAAGGAAAAAGAGTATAGAGAAAAAAATGGAAATCATTTTGAAGAATTAAAGGGATTGTATGAGAAAGCCGTTCAAAATCCGAATGTTGAACAAAAAATTAGTTATTAGTTAAATATGTTTGATAAGTTATAAATTATTTTTAGAATTTAATATAAATAGGGGGTTAAAATGGGTAAAATTGAAAAAGGAATTGAGAGTAATATGGTTTATTTGCAAATCAAAGAATTGATGGAAAATGCAAGGAAACAGGTATCTGTAAAGATTAATAATATTCTTGTGCAGACTTATTGGAAAATTGGGAAAATTATTATAGAAGATGAACAGAAAAATAATGAGAGGGCGGAATACGGGAAAAAACTTTTAAAAGAATTGTCAAAAAAATTGACAAAAGAATATGGAAAGGGCTTTTCAAAATCAAATTTATTTAATATGAGAAAATTTTATTTGAAATATCAAAAATTCCAGACAGTGTCTGGAAAATTGAGCTGGTCCCATTATTGTGAGATTTTGAGTATATCTGATGATAAAGAAAGAGCATTTTATGAAAGGGAATGTGAAAATTCAAGATGGTCTGTTCGAGAATTAAAAAGGCAAATTTCAACATCATTATATCAAAGATTACTGCTTTCTTCTGGAGAAATAAATAAGAAAAAAGTTTTGGAATTGTCAAAAGTAGGAAATGTTATTCAAAAACCACAAGATATAATAAAAGATCCATATGTATTTGAGTTTTTAGGACTTCCTGAAGATAAATCCTTATTGGAAAGTGATTTGGAAGCTTCTCTTGTAAAACATATAGAAAAATTTTTGCTTGAACTTGGAAAAGGTTTTATGTTTGTAGGTTCTCAATATCGGATAACTCTGGGGAATAATCATTATTATGCGGATATGGTTTTTTATAATAAAGTTCTTAGAAGTTATGTTTTGATAGAGCTGAAAACTTCTAAATTAATGCCTGAAGCTGTGGGTCAGATGAATATGTACTTAAACTATTTTAAGGCAGAAGTAAATGATGAGTTTGACAATGAGCCAGTTGGAATAATTTTGTGCACAGATAAAGAAAATGGTATTCAGTCTGAATATGCACTAGGTGGACTTTCTAATCAGATTTTTGCTTCAAAATACACGTTGTATATTCCTAATAAGGAAGTGTTTGAAAATGAGGTGGAAAAAGTTTTGAGGGAGTATAATAAGAAAATAAAATTAAAAGGAATAGAGAATGATAATTATGAATAAAAAAGAATTACCGAAGTGTTCTGTTGAAATAACGCTTTCTTTAATTTCTAATAAATGGAAAATACTTATAATAAGAGATTTACTCGATGGAACAAAAAGATTTGGAGAGTTGAGAAAATCTATAAACGGAATTTCTAATAAAGTTTTGACATACAATTTAAGAGAAATGGAGGAGGACAATCTTCTTATAAGAAAGATTTATCCTGAAGTTCCTCCAAAAGTTGAATATTCTCTTACTGAAACAGGGTACAGCTTAAAACCAATACTGGAAAGTATGGATAAATGGGGTATAAATTACAGAGAAAAACAAAATACGAATAACTGAAATTGTATCAAATTAATTATAGTTTTTCAATTTTAAAATTTTCATTGGTATAAGTTTTTAAATCAAAAGTCCTGATTTCTTCTACATTAATATAAAAAAGTTCAAAAATAGGATTGTCAGGAGTTTTAAAAAGTTCTTTTATTGCTGGATATTCATTTAAAACTCTTGTTTTAAGATCAATATCATCAGTAAAATGAATATTTCCATTTACGGATATAAATGATAAATAATCTTTTGAATGAGAGAGAAAAGAAACGTAAGGACATTTTTTTAACTGTTTATAAACGTTTTTATTATTTGTAGTTGCAAGATATACATTATTTTTTTCAGAAAACAGATATTGTAAAATTCTTGTTTTAGGTTTATTATCATTGAGTGTAGCTAAAATTCCGTAAGAGTTTTCTTTTAATATTTTATTATAATCAACCATTTTAATTTCCTCCAGATATATTTTTTTGAGTTAGCTAACTATGTTAATTATAGCTTAAAACAGAAAAATTGTGAAGAAGGCACATTTTTATTACGAAGTAACAAAATGGTAACTTTAAAAAAGGGGAAAGTGCTATATTAAATTTTATTTATCAAATAACAATGTGTGGCTTATGAAATATGCAGGAAGTAAATATTTGATATTTGAAAAGCAAAAATAGTTAAAAATAATAATTTATAATTTGATGAAAAATAAATAACATGAAAAGAGAAAAAAGTTGGAAATAAAAAAAGTCTATGATGATAAGGATTGGTATGAAGAATATATTCAAGTTTTAAAAGACGGAAAAGAAATTCATTATGGTGAAAGTTTTGATTTGCCGAAATATGAAAATGGAAATTATGTGGAAATATAGAGTATTACAAATTTTTTAAAATTTATTTAAAAAAATGGGAAGATAAAATTTATTTTATTCCAAAGTATAATTTTTGTAATGAGAAGGTATACGGATATTCACCGTTGGAATTTTTGGAAAATGATATAAAAGAAATTTTAGAGAATAAGGAAGAAATTAATAAAATCAAGAAATTGACAATAAAGGATATTTTGTGTGAATGGGTATGTAATAGTCAGTTTAGAGAATTTTGCAATAGTTTTGAAGATTATCAGAAAAAATTGGTTAATGAAATTTATTTTGTGGATAACGAGATAATTAATAACGACATTTCAGGAAAATTTGAAAAGATTTTTGAAATAAAAAACAAAAAAATAGAAAAAATAAATGTTGAAGAAGTTGAAAAACTTGATAAAATATCCGTTTATCTTGAAAATGGGAAAGTCTGGGAAGCATTTTTTAAGAAAGATAAAAAAATATATTTGAATACAGAAATATCAGTAAGTTTTGAAATAAATGAAATATTATAAAAATAAAAAAAGAAAGAGGTAATTTTATGAAAAAAGTATACTTCATAGGAGCAGGACCAGGAGATCCTGAATTGATTACAGTAAAAGGGCAAAGAATCGTAAAAGAAGCAGATGTAATAATTTATGCTGGATCATTGGTTCCAAAAGAGGTTATTGATTGCCATAAGGATGGAGCTGAAATTTATAATTCCGCTTCAATGAATTTGGATGAAGTGATGGAAGTTACGATAAAGGCACACAAAAAAGGGAAGCTGGTAGCAAGAGTGCATACTGGAGATCCGAGCATTTATGGTGCAATAAGGGAACAAATGGATATTCTGGATGAATATGGGATTGAATATGAAGTAATTCCAGGAGTGAGTTCATTTGTGGCTGCTGCTGCTGCAATAAAAAAAGAATTTACCTTGCCAGATGTGAGCCAGACAATAATTTGTACAAGACTAGAAGGAAGAACATCTGTTCCTGAAGCAGAAAGTCTTGAAAGCCTTGCTTCACATAAATGTTCGATGGCAATATTCCTATCTGTACAAATGATTGATGAAGTTGTAAAAAGATTATTAAAACATTATGATAAAACAACACCAATTGCAATTGTTCAAAGAGCAACTTGGGAAGATCAGAAAATTGTTATGGGAACATTAGAAACAATTGCTGAACTTGTGAAAAAGGAAAAAATTACAAAAACGGCACAAATTCTTGTAGGAAACTTTATGGGAAATGAATATTCTAAGTCTAAACTTTACGACAAGGCATTTTCGCATGAGTTTAGAAAAGGAATTGAAGAATAATGAAAAAACTAATAACAATAATTCTATTTATATTTTCCATGCAAATTTTTGCAGAGCAGTATCAAGTAATAAAACAAAAAAATGTTACTTTATCAAAAGAGCAGATTGAGGTGGAAAATAAAAAAATTGAAAAAATGTTATATAATTATGATAATGAAAAGCCAAAGAAAATATTAGAATCTAAACTTCCTCAATTAAAAAATAAATTTAATAAAAACGCACCTATGGAATTAAGTGAGTTTTTTCCAAAAATTCAAAAATTCAAAAATTAATAAATGAAATTTTTTTTAATATTGTTTAATGTATAAGGACTTGGAAATATGAAAATTATAAAACTTGAAAATCAGAAAAATGATTCTTTTTTTGAAGCAGAATGTTTTTTGCATATTGGAGAAGCAGAAGAAGATAAAAATTATGTGGCATTTGATTTGAGAAGGGAAGATGATCCGCTGTATAGCTGTTCTTATTATGATTTTGAGAAAGAAAAGGGAGACAAAATATTTCATTGTTTTGATGGGCAGGATTATTCGTGGAAATGTTATGAAAATGAAGTTACGAATGATGAAAAATTGAAAAATGAAATTTTAGGAAATTATGATATTTTGAGAAACAGCACAATTAGATATTTGAAAGAAATAATTCATAAAAATAAAGTTGTTTTTTCAAAAAAATTAATTGAACTTCTTGAGAAAATAAAAGCGGGAGAAAAAATAAACAAGAAGGAATTTCGGGTAGAACTGAAAAAAGTTGGACTGTATAAATCAATTTGGAAAGAAAAAACAGAAATTTTTGATGATGTTGTAAAACGGGAAATTGGTTTTGAGAAGATAATAAAATTTATTGAAAAAAATAATGTGAATAGGATTGTATTTGATAATAACGAGTTTTTAGAAAATGAAGAAATAGGAAAATTTATTAAAGAATATACAATTGTAGAATTTCGTGATTTTAAGCCAATTAAAGATTTTGATATGATAAAAATGACTTTGGAAGAATGGAATAATCTCAAGAAATGGAAAAAATTGGAAGTAGAAAATAATATTATTGAAATTGAAGAAAAAGATTTTGAAAAAGATGTTCCGATTTATAGATTAAACGGGAGAAAAATAAATGCAAAAATAGAAATTACAGATTTTGTGGAAATTAAAAATAATTTTCTTTGTTATTTTAATAAATGGTTTAGCAAGGGAAAAAACGATAATTTAATAGAAAAGGCAGTTATAAAAGGTGTTATACGAGATGGGAGAAAGTTTTATAACTGGATTTTTTTTGATAGAAATAATAAGATTGTAACAAGAGAAGAATATGATGAATTTGGGAAAAGGTGTGATTTGAAAAATAAGAGTTAAAAAATATGTAAAATAGTAAAAAAATAACATGATTAAAGAAACTGATAATAGTTTGATAATCATGTTTTTATTTATATTTTGCTATCGAAATATCTTTGTAACATTTGAAGTTTTAACCGTGAAATTGGGCCTACAATTAGCAATTGCAACGGCAGGGCGGCAATAAAATTCATTCCCCATCCAATAAAATAGGCACTTACAATATTTTGCGGTATTTCAGGACGCATTAACAAGCCAAAAATAGACATAAATGTAACCATTCCTATAACCATTAAAAGCGAAATTGCTAAAATAATCTGTAATTTAATATTTTTATCAATTGGAAATTTGAAAGCAATCTTCTTTGCAACAGGTCCGACGATAACTGTATCAAAGAAAAAAGCAACAATAAATCCTGGAATTAATCCAATCGCAAATTTTGCAAAGCTCAATTTTCCAACAAGGGCCAAATTATAGGCACTCATTCCACAAACCATTAAAAAACACATTGTAACTCCAAAAATAATTCCTTCTTTCTTATTTCTAGGCATTAAATCCTCCTTCAAAATTATAAATTTCCTATATTATATCACATAAATTATTTTTTCGTAAGTTTTTGCGTTTTAAAATAATTTTTAATTTTAATATTTCATAAAAATATGTTATACTCTTGTAAGGAAGCTAAAACATAGAATAAGGAGATTTTATGAAAAAAGTATTGTTTGCACTAATGCTAGTAATAATGGGAAATACTTTTACAGCAACAGTATCAAGAAATTTAAAAACAGCAGCTAGAGTATCAGAAAATGAGAGAAAAGAAATGGAAAATGCAATTCAAAAGGAGATTCAGCCCTTTGTACATTTCGTTATGAATGCTGGAATTTCAGAGGCGAGAAAACAGCTTAGTGAAGAAGCATTTGATAAATTGTTTGGAAAAGATTATGTTATAAGTAATTCCTTGAAAAATGAAATCACAGAAAAATACATTGATGAAATAGTAAAATTCACATTAAAAGGAGTAGAACCAAGAGTTGTAATAAAAAAAATTGATTATGTTTCTCAAAATGAAGTGCAAGTAAATTATGATATAAAAATTAAAAATTTAGAAAAATTTTGGGATATATTAGAATTGGATGATGGAACGGAAAGAAAAATTATAAAAAAAATGGGAATTAAAAATGAAGATGAAATAGAAAGAGTTATGAAAAATAAAGGGAATGACGAATTAAAGAGAAAATATTATTATATATTTCTTGAAGAAATGGTAAATTTCATTAATGAAAAAGCAAAGGGATTCAAAGAGGAAGAAACTTTGCTGGAAGATATGTCAGTTACAGTAAAAAAAGTGAATAACAAATGGAAAATAGAAAATTTAGAAAATAACTTTAATTAAAAAAATATGGTATAATTAAATGAAAACTAAAATAAATGTAAAGTGAGGAGATTTTATGAAAAAAATATTATTTTTGATTATGTTAGTTGTATTAGGAAATAGTTTTGCCGCACCTTCCAAAAATTCTAAGATTGGAAGTGTGTCAAATGAAATAACAGCAAACGAAAAAAAAGAAGTTGAAAGAGTGCTGCAGAAAGAGCTTCAATCTATTATGAACGAAATAGTAGGTGCAGAATTATCAGAAATTGCAAAAATAATTGGTAACCAAATATTTGATAAAGAATCTAATATAAGTGCTTCTGCAAAAAATAGAATTATTCAAAAATTTTCAAAAGAATACATATCAATGGCATTAAATAACATTGATACAAAGATTGATATCAAACAGTTTAAAAATCTTCCAAATAACAAAGTTCAGGTCTTCTATGATATAAAAATAAAGGATATATCAAAAATATCACTTGAAAGCAAAAAGGAAATGGAAGAAAAGGTTTTAAAAAATCTAGGATATAAAAGTCAAGATGAAATAAAGAAAATTTTGATGAGTTCATCAAATGATGCTAAAAAAGAAAAAATTTATGAAAGCATATTACAGGAATCTTTAAAAATAGTAGGAGAAAAAATGAAAAATATCAAAGCTGAGGCATTTTTAGTTAAAGATGCCGCAACTACATTCGTAAAAAGAAATGGTGTATGGAAAATTGAAGGTTTAAATAATTAATTTAGCAAAAAAGTCTGTCTTAGAAATTAAAATTATTATAATAGGACAGACTTTATTCAAATTGCTAGAATACTCTTTAAAAAAAATAATTGTTGCACTTGACTTGACAATATACCTAAAAAAATAATTTTAAAAATTATAAAATAAAGTGTTGACAAATTGAATTTTTTTTTGTATAATAATTACTGTCTTAAGGAAAATTGTTGGGCTGTCGCCAAGCGGTAAGGCACTGGACTTTGACTCCAGCATGCAATGGTTCGAATCCATTCAGCCCAGCCATTTAAAAATAAATTATATGTATAAATATGCTACTGGTTACAGTAGTTTTTTTTTGCTAAAAATTATTATCAAATACTTACACTTAAAATTGAAATTAAATTATATAAAAAAACTATAAAATTTATTAATTTTTGACTGTTGAAAATTCAAAAAAAATGTGGTATACTCAAATTGTAAGAAACAATATATTAATTTATATATTAAAATTTTTAGGAGGTATTATTAAAATGGCAGTTAAAGTAGCAATTAATGGATTTGGAAGAATCGGAAGATTAGCATTAAGATTAATGGCTGAACAAACAGATAAATTTGAAGTGGTGGCAATTAATGATTTAACAGATGCTAAAATGTTAGCACATTTGTTCAAATATGATTCATCTCAAGGAAGATTCAACGGAACTATTGAAGTTAAAGAAGGAGCTTTCGTAGTAAACGGAAACGAAATTAAAGTTTTCGCAGAAGCTGATCCTGAAAAATTACCTTGGGGAGATTTAGGAGTAGACGTAGTATTAGAAGCAACAGGTTTCTTTGCAACTAAAGAAAAAGCTGAAAAACACGTAAAAGCAGGAGCTAAAAAAGTAGTTATTACTGCACCTGGTGGAAATGACGTTAAAACAGTAGTTTACAACGTAAACCACGAAATCTTAGATGGTTCAGAAACAGTTATCTCAGGAGCTTCTTGTACAACTAACTGTTTAGCACCAATGGCTAAAGCATTAAATGACAAATTTGGAATCGTAACTGGAACAATGACAACTATCCACGCTTACACAGGAGACCAAAATACATTAGATGCACCACACAGAAAAGGTGACTTAAGAAGAGCAAGAGCTGCTGCAGTAAATATCGTACCTAACTCAACAGGAGCTGCAAAAGCAATTGGATTAGTAGTACCTGAATTAAACGGAAAATTAGATGGAGCTGCTCAAAGAGTACCTGTTCCAACTGGTTCATTAACTGAATTAGTATCTATTTTAAACAAAAAAGTAACTGTTGACGAAGTAAATGCAGCTATGAAAGAAGCAGCTAACGAATCATTCGGATATACTGAAGAACCATTAGTATCTTCTGATATTGTTGGAATTCACTTTGGATCATTATTTGATGCAACTCAAACTAAAATTGTTCAAAATGGAGATGCTCAATTAGTTAAAACAGTATCTTGGTATGACAACGAAATGTCTTATACTTCTCAATTAATCAGAACTTTAGGATACTTCGCAAGCAAAATTGCTAAATAATTGATTTTAAACCGAAATCTTAAAAATTAACTTTGAAAATCGGCTAGAAATGGTCGGTTTTCTTTTTTGTATTATAAAAAATTAATATATTTATTTTTAAATTTCTATTTTTTTAAATATGTGTTATACTATAATAAAATTATTTTAAAACCAAACTAAAAGGTTACTATTATCTTGTTTAACTATGAATTTTTAGATATTTAAAGAGGTTCAAGTATACTTTATAAAATTGAAAGGAAATATAGTTTATGGAAAAAGGGATTGTTGTTGCAAGTTATGGAACTGTACATACCGAGACATTAAAAAAAACAATTGAGGTTATAGAAAATAACGTAAAGAAAAAATATGGAGAAAAGAATTTTGAACGTGCATTTACGTCTAAAAGAGTATGCCATAAACTGAAAACTGAAAAAAATTATTTAGTCTTTAATTATGAAGAAGCTCTGAATGCTTTAAAAAATAAGGGTTTTAATAATATTGTAACACTGTCACTTCATATTTTGGATGGAGTTGAGTACAAAAAATTGAATAATAAATACGGAAAAATTTCAGAACCGTTATTGTTTGTGGAAGAAGATTATGAAAAAATTGTTGAAAATGAGGAATTTAATGATACAAAAGGCAATGATGCAATTATTTTTGTAGGACACGGTTCAGAAGATATTTCGGATAAAAGTTATGAAAAGTTACAGAAAAAATATGAAAAAGCTGGAAAAAACAATATTTTTATTGGAACAATTGAAGGAAAGATTCAAATTTCAGATATTTTAGAGAAATTACAAAATACAGATTATAAAAAAATACTAATAAAACCTTTTTTAATAGTTGCTGGAAAACATGCAAAAAAAGACATTATGTCAGATACTGAAAATTCATGGAAAACAATTCTTGAAAAAAATGGATATACTGTGGAAACAGAATTAGTAGGAATGGGAGAATATCAATTTATTCAGGAAATGTTTATGAAAAAGCTGGAAAAAATATTATATATAAATAAAGGAGAGATTTATGGTTAAAATAGAAGTTGCAAAACCAATAAACTTTAACAGGCTTATTACTTCTAAAGAAGCTGAAGTGGTAAGTATGCGAATTTTAAATCAGCCAAACAGCTATATTTCTTTATTTTCTTTAGCAAAAGATGAGGAAATAACAGCAGAAGCTATGCTTGGAAACCGTTATTATTATTGCTTTAATGGTAATGGAGAGATTTTTATTGAAAATAATAAGAAAACAATTTCCAATGGAGATTTTCTTGAAATAACAGCAAATCATAATTACTCTATCGAAGCAAGGGATAATTTGAAGTTAATTGAAATTGGAGAAAAGATAGGAGATGGAAATATGGAAAATAAGACATTAAAAATGCTGGAAAGTGCAAGTGCTTTTAATCTTGCTGAAGTTGTTGAATATCAGGAAGGAAAAATTGTAAGTAAAAATTTAGTGGCAAAACCAAATTTAGTAATGACAATTATGTCTTTTTGGAAAGGTGAGAGCCTTGATCCACATAAAGCACCTGGAGATGCTTTGGTTACTGTGCTCGATGGGGAAGGAAAATATTATGTTGATGGAAAACCATTTATTGTGAAAAAAGGTGAAAGTGCAGTTCTTCCTGCAAATATACCTCACGCTGTAGAAGCTGAAACAGAAAATTTCAAAATGTTATTAATACTTGTTAAAGAATAAGAATTTTATCAAAAAAATTATATAATACTATTTCCCGTTTAAATAGCGAATGTTTAATAAATTTTGAATTACATACTATTTAGTAAGGAATTAAAACTTTTTGTCCTTAACATAGTTTCTATTTTATAATGGGATTTAGTATTAGATTATTTTATTTAATATTAGTTTTTACTATTTTTATTAGGTTTTTTTCGCAGGATTGCTCATTGCCGCAAATCCTTATCTTGCAGTAAAGGTTTATCCTGATAATTAAAATTGTGGCAAGATTGCTACGCAATACCTATGGCTAGACTACGACTTTTATTTGCCTAACTCCGAAACTCCTCCTTACAGTCGTCAGACAGTCGTAGCTGAACAAATAAAAGCTCCGTCGGTTTTTATCGTTTGTTGAAAAAGCTTGTAATAAATTCGTTATTTAAATGGGGTTTAGTATAAATTAGACGTATTGACCACAAAAGTCTGGACAAATTTAATTCTTATTTTATAAAAATTGTGATATAATAATCTAAAATTATAACTTTGCTGTTAAAATTCAAAAAATTTTAAAATTTGGAGAAAATATGGAAAATAAAAAAAATATGAAAAAGTTTTACGATACAATCGCAGAAAAATATGATTTTATTTTTTCGCTTTCAGATGTTCAGAAGAATTTTTTTCAAAAATATATTACAGGGAAAAAAGTGCTTGATGTGGGAGCTGCAACAGGTAATTTGTCAAAATTTCTAAAAAATGAAGGATATGATGTAATTTCGATTGATATAAATGAAAAATTGATTGAGCAGGCTAGAGAAAAAAATGTTGATGTAAAAAATTTGGATATGATGAGAATTGATGAATTAAGAAAATTTGACACAATAATAAATGTTGGAAATACGTTACCGCATTTGAATAGCAAAGATGAGATTTTTTTATTTTTAAAAAAGGCTTATTCACAGCTTGAAAATAATGGGAAACTGATTATTCAACTAGGGCGTGTCTGAAAACTATCAAAATGATGAATTTTTAATAAATTTTTCCAAAATCAAAAATAATAAATACTGATTTTATCGTGATTTGTATAATTTATAAAATCAAAAAAACATTAAATATAACATAGATTTTGAGTTTTCAGACACAGTCTAATAAATTTTTATAAATTTTTTGAAAATCAAAAATCTGAATCTGATTTTTTGGGAAATTTACCATTGATTGAAAATGAAAATGTGAAATTTGAGCGTTATTATTACAAAAATTCTGATAATAATGTGATTTTTAAAACTATTTTGGATGATAAGTTTGAAAATGATGAAATTTTAACAAATGTTAATTATTTTGATTTTATGAAATTTTTTGAGCAATTAGGAATAAGCAATGTAAAAGTATTTGGTGGCTTTAATGAATCTGAGTTTATCTTGGAAAAATCACAGCCGTTAATATTTGTGATTACAAAAAAATAATTAAATTTAGTTGGAAATATGTTGTAAATGTATGAATTTTTGTAAGAATTAGATAGGATTTTAAATAAAAAAATAGAGTATAAGTTCTCTTGAAATAATGTAAATAAACAATAAAGGAGGAATTTGTAATAATTAATGAATGTAATTATTATAAAGTAAAAAATAAAAATGATGGAATCTTTTAAAAATTTTATAAAGGTAACTTTGATTGGAGCTCCACTTTTAAACAAAATGATTGGAATATTTCTTATATCAATGCTGCCTATAATTGAGCTTCGTGGTGCAATACCGATTGGAGCGGCTATTGGCTTACCTTGGTATTTGAATATGATTGTTTCGATTATTGGAAATATGCTTCCTGTACCATTTATTCTGCTGTTTTCAGTAAAAGCTTTTGAATTTATGAAAAAACATAATATTATGGTAAAATTTATTGAAAAAATAGAAAATCGTGCGAAAAAGCGAAGTGAAGGACTTGCAACAGGAGAATTTATTGGCTTAATGCTGTTTGTAGCAATTCCATTTCCAGGAACAGGTGCTTGGACAGGTGCATTAATTGCGGCGTTGCTTCAATTTAATAGAAAAAGATCATTTTTTTACATTGGATTAGGAGTCGTAATAGCTTCAGTAATAATGACTTTAGCGTCTTATGGTGTAATAAGCCTTTTTGTACCGAAACATTAAAAAAATTAAAATGGCTGTTGAAAAATAAATGTTTTTATGATAGAATGACTTGAAAATTAAAAATAAATAATTAAGGGAATGTTTTGGTTTCGACAGGATAAAAAGATTATTATTGGCAAGTAAGCGGGAGCTTTAAAATCCAACTTAAAAATAATCGGAAACGATAATTACGCATTAGCTGCCTAAGATAGCAGCTCATCTCTTTTGGGAACGCCATTTTTCCATTAGATGATGTCATTTTTAATGGCTTACTCAAATGTATGATTATGTCATTTGGGGAAATCTTATAATCTCGCCTTTAGACTTTTGTCTGTTTAATATCTAACGGTTAAAGCGTTAAATAGACTAAACTTGTAGAAGATAGTAAGAACTTTTTATTTTGGACACGGGTTCGATTCCCGTCATTTCCACCAAAACAGAAAATAAAAATCGAATTATTAAATAAACTGTAAGCGAGTTGCATAACTCGTTTTTTCTTTTTTGAAAATACTTTATTGAAAAAAATAAAATATTAATATATAATGGATTTATAAAAAGAATTGGAAGCGAAAGGAGAGTGTAATTTTAGGTCAAAGTATTATTTTGAGAATAAAAATTACAATTTATAAATAAAATGAGAAATTATGATGTAATCGTAGTTGGTGCTGGACACGCGGGAATTGAAGCAGCATTGGCATCAGCTAGATTAGGGCTGAAAACAGCGGTTTTTACAATAACGCTTGACAATATAGGAGTTATGTCCTGTAATCCATCAGTTGGAGGACCTGCAAAAAGCCATCTGGCTAAGGAAGTTGACGCATTAGGCGGAGAAATTGGACGAAATATGGATAAAAGCTTTGTACAAATGAGAATTCTGAATACAAAAAAAGGACCAGCAGTTCGTTCGTTAAGGGCTCAGGCAGATAGAAAAATTTACGCAAGGGAAATGAAAAAAACAATAGAAAATCAGCAAAACTTAGATACTGTTCAAGATATTGTTACAGAATTAATTGTTGAAGAAATTGAAATTTTAGAAGGAAATTCTAAAAGAATTGAAAAAGTTATAAAAGGGATAAGAACTAAGACAGGAATGGAGTTTTTTGCAAAGGCAGTTGTACTTGCAACAGGAACATTCTTGAGAGGACTTTTATACATTGGAGATAAAAGGGTGAAAGGTGGAAGAATGGGAGAGTTATCAGCAGATGACCTGACAGATTCCCTGAAATCTTTAGGATTTAAAATGGATAGATTCAAGACAGGGACACCTCCTAGACTTGATATTAGAACATTAAATCTGGAAAAATTGGAAGAACAGCCAGGAATAACAGATATTCCATTAAAATTTTCAATGAGAACTCCAAATGATGAAGTTTTGGAAAAACCTCAATTATCCTGCTATTTAACACGGACAAATGAAACAACGCATAAAATAATACTCGATAATCTGGACAAAGCGCCAATGTATAATGGAAGTATAAGCAGCACAGGACCAAGATACTGTCCATCAATTGAAGATAAAGTTGTAAAATTTAATGATAAAGACAGTCATCATCTGTTTTTGGAACCAGAAGGATTTGACACGGCAGAAGTCTACATAAGTGGACTTTCCACAAGTTATCCCGCTAGTTTGCAGCAAAAGATAGTAAATACAATTGAAGGACTCGAAAATGCCCATATAATGCGATACGGGTATGCGGTGGAATACGATATTGTAGACCCTAGCGAACTTGACTACACTCTTGAAACTCGTAAAGTAAAAGGACTTTATCTGTCTGGGCAGCTAAATGGTACAAGCGGTTATGAAGAGGCAGCCGCACAGGGAATTATCGCAGGAATTAATGCAGCTTTGAAGATTAAAGGACAAGAGCCGTTTATTTTAGACAGAGAAAGTTCATACATTGGGACAATGATAGATGATTTAATAAATAAGGAATTGTTTGAACCGTATAGAATGTTTACAGCAAGATCTGAGTTCCGCCTTATTTTACGTGAAGACAACGCTGATATAAGACTTTCTGAAAAAGCTTATAAAATCGGACTTCTTGATAAAAAGTATTACGATATTGTACAGGAAAAGAAAAAAAATGTTAAAAAAACAATAGAAAACCTTGAAAATATAAAACTAGGAAGCAGTAACCAAAGGCTCATGGAAATTCTTGATAAATACAATGAAAGTCTAAAAAGTGGAACAACTTTAAAGGAAATTTTACGCCGTCCAAAAGTTACATATCAGGATATAAAATATATCGCTGAAATCATTGAAAATGTGCCAAATCTAAATTTTGACGATGAAACTGAATACCAAATTGAAGTTCAGACAAAATATGAGGGCTACATCGCCAAAGCTATCCAAATTATGGAAAAACAGCAAAAATTGGATGATAAAAAAATTCCTAAAAATTTTGACTATGACAGCATGAAAGGAATTACAAGGGAAGCAAAGCAGAGATTAAAGGAAAATAGACCATATAATGTAGGACAGGCATCTAGAATGTCTGGAGTAACACCAGCAGATATTTCTGTGCTGCTCATGTATTTAGATGGAGTTTTAAAATAAATCTAGCTATTTTAAAATCAAACTAAAGAAAATTTTTATATATTAATGAAACATAAGGAGAAAAAGTGGAAAATATAAACGAAGAAGCCAATTTAAGAGAATATTTCTTAAACTTGCTTTCAAAATCAGAAATTAAAATGCCAAACGAAAAAATTACACAAATGCTGAAATTTTTAGAACTTTTATATAACAAAAATCAAATTATGAATTTAACAGCAATTCGCGATAAAAAAGGAATGTTGGAAAAACATTTTATAGATTCCTTACTTTTAACAAAAGTTATAAATGATGATGAAAAATCTTTTATAGATGTGGGAACAGGTGCTGGATTTCCTGGGCTTGTACTTGCCATTTATTACCCAGAGAAAAAGTATTTGTTAGTAGATTCAGTAAGGAAAAAAATAGAATTCATAAATGAAGTAATAAAAGAATTAAATTTACAGAATGTAACCACAAGTTTTGAACGTTCAGAAGAATTAATAAAAGATAAAAGAGAAAGTTTTGATGTTGCACTTTGCCGAGGAGTAGCAAATTTGAGGATAATACTGGAGTATATGATTCCATTCATAAAAGTAAATGGACGATTTTTACCGCAAAAATTAAACCTAAACGAAGTAGAAGAATCAAAAAATGCTTTAAAGATTCTAAATTCAAAAATAAACAAAACATTTGAATTTAAACTTCCAGAAAGCAAAGATACAAGAATAATATTGGAAATTATAAAACTTCAAAAAACAAATGTAAAATATCCTAGAAAAGTAGGGATACCGGTAAAGAAACCTCTATAATTACAAAAAACCAAATTTTTTGAAAAAAAGTAGTTGACAAATAAATTTAATTATGATAACATATATCTTGTCGATACAAAAAGGTATCAAAGGACAATGATATTAAGAATAGAAGAAGCAATAAGTGTAAAAGATAAATATTAATGTCAAGAACTCTTGTCTATAAGATAAGATTCTCGTCAAGACAAAAGGTGAAATTAAATATATGAAAATATATTGAATGAAGAGTTTGATCCTGGCTCAGGATGAACGCTGACAGAATGCTTAACACATGCAAGTCTTTGGCAAATCTGTGCTTGCACAGCCTAGCCAAGGCGGACGGGTGAGTAACGCGTAAAGAACTTGCCCTGCAGACAGGGATAACAGACGGAAACGACTGATAATACCTGATATAATTGCCAGCACGCATGTGCCCGGCAATGAAAAGTGATGCTGCAGGAGAGCTTTGCGTCCTATTAGCTTGTTGGTGAGGTAATGGCTCACCAAGGCGATGATAGGTAGCCGGCCTGAGAGGGTGAACGGCCACAAGGGGACTGAGATACGGCCCTTACTCCTACGGGAGGCAGCAGTGGGGAATATTGGACAATGGGGGCAACCCTGATCCAGCAATTCTGTGTGCACGAAGAAGGTTTTCGGATTGTAAAGTGCTTTCAGCAGGGAAGAAGAAAGTGACGGTACCTGCAGAAGAAGCGACGGCTAAATACGTGCCAGCAGCCGCGGTAATACGTATGTCGCAAGCGTTATCCGGAATTATTGGGCATAAAGGGCATCTAGGCGGCCAGACAAGTCTGGGGTGAAAACTTGCGGCTCAACCGCAAGCCTGCCCTGGAAACTGTTTGGCTAGAGTGCTGGAGAGGTGGACGGAACTGCACGAGTAGAGGTGAAATTCGTAGATATGTGCAGGAATGCCGATGATGAAGATAGTTCACTGGACGGTAACTGACGCTGAAGTGCGAAAGCTGGGGGAGCGAACAGGATTAGATACCCTGGTAGTCCCAGCCGTAAACGATGATTACTGGGTGTGGGCATGAAGAGTGTCCGTGCCGAAGCTAATGCGATAAGTAATCCGCCTGGGGAGTACGGCCGCAAGGCTGAAACTCAAAGGAATTGACGGGGACCCGCACAAGCGGTGGAGCATGTGGTTTAATTCGACGCAACGCGAGGAACCTTACCAGATCTTGACATCCTACGAATGCCTGTGAGAACAGGCAGTGCCTTCGGGAACGTAGAGACAGGTGGTGCATGGCTGTCGACAGCTCGTGTCGTGAGATGTTGGGTTAAGTCCCGCAACGAGCGCAACCCCTATCGCTAGTTGCCATCATTAAGTTGGGGACTCTAGCGAGACTGCCTGCGAAGAGCAGGAGGAAGGTGGGGATGACGTCAAGTCATCATGCCCCTTATGATCTGGGCTACACACGTGCTACAATGGCCGGTACAAAGAGCTGCAAAACGGTAACGTTTAGCCAATCTTTAAAGCCGGTCCAAGTTCGGATTGAAGTCTGCAACTCGACTTCATGAAGCCGGAATCGCTAGTAATCGCAGATCAGCAATGCTGCGGTGAATACGTTCTCGGGTCTTGTACACACCGCCCGTCACACCACGAGAGTTGTTTGCACCTGAAGCCGCCGGTCCAACCGTAAGGAGGAAGGCGTCTAAGGTGTGGATAGTGATTGGGGTGAAGTCGTAACAAGGTATCCGTACCGGAAGGTGCGGATGGATCACCTCCTTTCTAAGGAGTAACAAACACTGCTTCTTCTTATGTCTATGTTCATTATTAGGACAATGGGAAATGAATAGTAGGTAAAAGATTACAATAAACTAGAGTAAAAGTTATTCTGGAGAAAAAAGCTAATAAGGGCACACGGAGGATGCCTAGGCAACAACAGCCGATGAAGGACGTGATAAGCTGCGATAAGCCGGGAGTAGATGCACATAATCGCTAATCCCCGGATTTCCGAATGGGAAAACCTGCATATCTGGAGGATATGCGTGAAAACGGTAAGCCCGTGAACTGAAACATCTAAGTAACGGGAGGAAAAGAAAGTAAAAACGATTCCCTAAGTAGCGGCGAGCGAACGGGGATAAGCCTAAACCGTGTCAGTGTCAAGCGGACAGCATTGCTGACACGGGGTTGTGGGACTTCCATTAACGGATTGTCATAATGTTTAAGTTGTATGTATGTAAGTAGAATCAGTTGGGAAGCTGAACCAAAGAAGGTGATAGTCCTGTAGAACATAAAATATATATAACAACTGGAAGCACCCGAGTAGCGTCAGGCACGAGGAATCTGGCGTGAATCAGCGTGGACCATATCACGTAAGGCTAAATACTGTTGTTGACCGATAGTGAAGAGTACCGTGAGGGAAAGGTGAAAAGAACCCTGAGCAAGGGAGTGAAATAGAATTTGAAACCGTGTGCTTACAAACGGTAGGAGCACTTTATGTGTGACTGCGTGGATTTTGGTTAATCATCCTGCGAGTTATGATCAGTGGCAAGGTTAATAAAGCGGAGCCGAAGGGAAACCGAGTCTTAATAGGGCGTTAAGTCGCTGGTCATAGACGCGAAACCTAGTGATCTAGGCCTGTCCAGGCTGAAGCTGAGGTAAGACTCAGTGGAGGGCCGAACTCACCGCCGTTGAAAAGTTGGGAGATGAGATAGGTCTAGGGGTGAAAAGCCAATCGAACTAGGAGATAGCTCGTTCTCTCCGAAATGCATTTAGGTGCAGCCTTGATGTTAAGATATGTGGGGGTAGAGCTCTGTATGATCTAGGGGGCGTACTGCTTACCGAAATCAAGCAAACTTCGAATACCATATATTAATCGTCAGGAGTGAGTCCATGGATGACAAGGTCCATGGACGAGAGGGGAACAGCCCAGACCGCCAGCTAAGGTCCCTAATTATGTCTAAGTGGGAAAGGAGGTGGATATTCACAGACAACCAGGAGGTTGGCTTAGAAGCAGCCATACCTTGAAAGAGTGCGTAACAGCTCACTGGTCGAGAGTATCTGCGCCGAAGATGTAACGGGGCTAAGACATAAACCGAAGCTGCGGAGGCGTGTTTTCACGCCTGGTAGGAGAGCGTTCTGTAGACCGTCGAAGGTAAGCTGCAAGGCTTTCTGGAGGCATCAGAAGTGAGAATGCAGGAATGAGTAGCGAGAAGGCGGGCGAGAATCCCGCCGGCCGGAAGTCCAAGGTTTCCAGGGGAAGGTTTGTCCGCCCTGGGGAAGTCGGGACCTAAGCATAAGCAAAAATGTGATGGCGAATGGAAAACAGGTTAATATTCCTGTACCACTATTATCGCTTGAGAGACGGAGTGACGCAGGAAGGTATGTGAGAAGACTGACGGAATAGTCTTTCTAAGGGCGTAGCATGGACACGCAGGTAAATCCGCGTGTCTAAATGTGAGACCTGATGGGCAAGTGCATTAGCATAAGTCACAGATCCTACACTGCCAAGAAAAACTTCTATCGATGAAAAATAGTGCCCGTACTGTAAACCGACACAGGTGGACAGAGTGAGAAACTTAAGGCCGACAGGATAACTCTAGCTAAGGAACTCTGCAAAATAGCCCCGTAACTTCGGGAGAAGGGGTGCCTGATATACCTGAAAGGAGAAACACCTCAAGGGGAAACAGGCCGCAGTGAAGAGTCCCAAGCAACTGTTTACCAAAAACACAGGTCTATGCTAAGCTGAAAGGCGACGTATATGGGCTGACACCTGCCCAGTGCCGGAAGGTTAAGAGGAGGAGTGAGAGCTCCGATTTGAAGCCCCGGTGAACGGCGGCCGTAACTATAACGGTCCTAAGGTAGCGAAATTCCTTGTCGGGTAAGTTCCGACCTGCACGAATGGTGAAATGATTTGGGAGCTGTCTTGGCTGGAGACCTGGTGAAGTTGTAATGTCGGTGAAGATACCGACTACCTGCAGTAGGACGGAAAGACCCCGTGGAGCTTTACTGTAGTTTGGCATTGGGTTTTGGCTGTGTGTGTATAGGATAGTTGGGAGACTGTGAAGTTAAGGCGTCAGTTTTAACTGAGTCGTCGTTGGAATACCAACCATATGCCGTTGAAATTCTAATCTGGTAACGGAGACAGTGCTAGATGGGCAGTTTGACTGGGGCGGTCGCCTCCAAAAGAGTAACGGAGGCGTTCAAAGGTTCCCTCAGGCTGGATGGAAATCAGCCTAAGAGTGCAAACGCATAAGGGAGCTTGACTGCAAGACTGACGGGTCGAGCAGGTACGAAAGTAGGAGTTAGTGATCCGGCGGTTCCGTATGGAAGGACCGTCGCTCAACGGATAAAAGCTACCCCGGGGATAACAGGCTGATACTTCCCAAGAGTCCATATCGACGGAAGTGTTTGGCACCTCGATGTCGGCTCGTCTCATCCTGGGGCTGGAGAAGGTCCCAAGGGTTGGGCTGTTCGCCCATTAAAGAGGCACGCGAGCTGGGTTCAGAACGTCGTGAGACAGTTCGGTCCCTATCCACTGCAGGCGCTTGAATACTGTAAAGTTCTGACCTTAGTACGAGAGGACCGGGTTGGACAGACCTCTGATGTATCAGTTGTCACGCCAGTGGCATGGCTGAGTAGTCACGTCTGGAACGGATAATCGCTGAAAGCATCTAAGCGAGAAGCCGTCTTTGAGATGAGTATTCGTAGTATCCATGGAGAACACATGGTTGATAGGCCAGAGGTGTAAGTGCAGCAATGCATTCAGCTGACTGGTACTAATATTACATCTGCTTTTTAGTTAATCTTTTACTACTACTATTTATTTCTCATTGTCTTAACTTGACAATTTAATTCTTGAAGTTTGGTGATGTTAGCAGCAGGGATACACCCGGTTACATTTCGAACCCGGCAGTTAAGTCTGTTTACGCCTAAAATACTTGGATTCGTCCCGGGAAAATAGGTAGTTGCCAAACTTTTTTCTTTTGTGTGTCTCCGTAGCTCAGCCGGTTAGAGCATCTGACTGTTAATCAGAGGGTCGTTGGTTCGAGTCCAACCGGGGACGCCATTTTTTTTATTTTTCTTTTCTATACTTCCACTTCATAGCATATCACTTACAGTTAGTTATTTTTTAAATAATATTTTTAATTTTAAAATTGTTATTTTTTTTAAAATTTGATATACTTAATAATGATTTCATTTATAAAATTAAGAAATTATTTTGTTTAAATTCATTATTCTGATATTTTTCAGATATATGCTAATTTATAATAAAATTTTTTTAAGTTGAACTAAATAGAAATTAAGTATGATTTATTGGAAAGGTAGATGTTAGAATATGAAATTTAATGAATATGAGTATGAACATTTAGATTTAGAGAAAATAAAAGAGAATTTTTCGGAGTTAATAGAGAGTTTTGGAAAGGCAGAAAATGTGGAAGTACAGATTGAGGCATTTGATAAAATTATAAAGCTGAGAAATCATATTGAAACTATGCAGACGCTTGTTTCGATTCGGCATAGTATTGATACAAATGATGAATTTTATGATAAGGAAAACGAGTATATGGATGAAATTAGTCCAATTTTGTTTGGATTTACTAATGATTTTTATAAAGCGCTTGTCAATTCAAAATTTAAAGATGAACTCATCAAGAAATACGGGAAATTGCTGTTCGACTTAGCAGAAAATACATTGAAAGTTTTCTCGAACGAGATTATTCCAGATGCACAGGAAGAAAATAGATTATCTAGCAAATATTCAAAATTGATTGCCAGTGCAAAAATTGATTTTGATGGAAAAGAGCTTAATTTATCGCAAATGGTTCCTTACACTCAATCTAAAGACAGAAATGTAAGAATTGAGGCGGCAAAGAAAGTGGCTCATTTTTTTGCTGAAAATCAAGAAAAATTTGACAATATTTATGATTCACTTGTAAAAGTGAGAACTAAAATGGCACAGAAAATGGGATACAAAAATTATGTGGAATTTGGGTATAAACAACTTTCAAGACTGGAATATGATGCAAAAATGGTGGAAGGTTACAGAAAGCAAGTACTTGAAAACATTGTTCCACTGCATACTGAACTTCGTAAAAGACAGGAAAAAAGACTGGGAGTGGAAAAACTTAGATTTTATGACGAGGCTATAAAATTTAATTCTGGAAATGCTGATCCGCATGGTTCGCCTGAGTGGATTCTGAGTCATGGGAAAATGATGTATAAGGAATTGTCGAAGGAAACTGATGAGTTTTTTACATTTATGACTGAGAATAATTTGCTTGACTTGCTTTCTAAAAAAGGAAAGATGAGTGGCGGATACTGTACTTATATTCCAGAACATAAGGCACCGTTTATTTTTGCCAATTTTAATGGGACTGCACATGATATTGATGTTTTAACGCACGAAGCAGGGCATGCTTTTCAAGTTTATCAAAGCCGAGGTTTTGATGTGCCTGAATATTTATGGCCGACTTACGAGGCTTGTGAAATTCATTCAATGAGTATGGAATTTTTAACTTGGCCGTGGATGGACTTGTTCTTTGAAAATGATACAGAAAAATACAAGTTTATTCATTTATCAGAAGCGCTTTTATTCATTCCTTACGGGGTAACTGTCGATGAATTTCAACATTGGGTTTATGAAAATCCAGACGTTACGCCACAGCAGCGTCGTGAAAAATGGCTTGAAATTGAGAAAAAATATTTACCAACTAGAGATTATGGGGAAATTGAAGAATTAAAAAATGGAATTTTCTGGTTTAGACAAGGGCATATTTTTAGCTCACCATTTTATTACATTGACTATACATTAGCTCAAGTGTGTGCTTTCCAATTCTGGATAAAATCAAGGGAAGACAAGGAAAAGGCATGGCAGGATTATTTAAATTTGTGTAAACTTGGTGGAAGCAAATCGTTCTTTGGATTAATGAAGTCGGCTAACTTGAAAAATCCGTTTGAAGAAGGGACAATAGCAGCTGTGATTCCGAAAATTAAGGAATATTTGGATAGTGTTGATGATATGAATTTGTAATTTGCTTTTAGCAAAACTTCTAGTTTATTTCTTTTGTTTACAGTAGGATATTTATAGTTCATAATATATTTTCTTTTGATAATGTTTTTATGATTACTAATATTCTAAAAAAATTATTATGAGTTTCTATTTATCTTAAATATATCATACAATCTATGAACTTAAGTTTTGTTTTATACTATTTCCCGTTTAAACAGTAGACTGGTTATGAATTTCTTTGCAAGGGGTCAAGACCCCTTGTTCACAAATAATATAAAATATAACTTCTATTTTTAAACATGATTTAGTATTATATAATAAATAATGTTAGGAGGTTATTATAAAATGAACCATAGTACTCTGATTTTAAAAGTTAAAAATATTATAAATTCTAATGATACTACTGCTTATATTAACAAGTTAGGAACTATTTTAAGAAATAAAAAAATTGATGAAAAAGATATGAGTATAAGTGAATCTCAAGTAAAAGCATGGAAAGATTGTTTTAAATTTTTAAAAGAGAATCTTACAGGCATCAATAAAAATATTGATTTATTATTTGAATATAGTTTGCCAGGAACTATTCATGAACGTCCTGACGTCATTATCCTTACAGAAAAAAAATTGATTATATTAGAATTTAAAAGAAAAAAAAGACCTGAAAATGAAGATATTAGCCAAGTTTTAAGATATAAAGAATGGATCAAAAATTTTCATTCTACAACAAAAGAGAGAAATCTTAAAATTAAAGAATATATTGTCTGTACCTTTCCATATAGCAATCCTTATCAAGAGAGAGGTGTCAATATTTTAACTTCTGAAAATTTTAATGATACATTAAAAAAGGAACTTGAAAGAGAAAAGGAAACTACACCTAGCATTATTAATAAATGGATACATTCAAGTATGACAATAATGCCAGATATGTTAAAAGCAATAGAACTTCTATATAAAGAAAATAAACTTCCTTACATTTCTGACGTAAATAAACAATGTCTCAATACAGTTAAAGAATATATGAGAGAAGTTTATCAAAATTCTAAAATTAAAAAGAAAAATACTAAATTAGTAATTGTTGTTGATGGTGTTCCAGGAGCTGGAAAAACAGCATTAGGATTTAATATCATTCATACTGCTAATAAAAAAGGAAAATTAAATGCTGTTTATATAACAGGAAATGGACCTTTAGTTGACGTTCTTAGTTATCAACTAAACAACATTATAGAAAACCGTGCTGCTGCTCCAAACATTATAAGAAGTATGAAAAATTTTAAGAGTAAACATAATAACAATAATGATGATAAAAATGTAAAAATATTAGTGTTTGATGAAGCTCAACGTGCTTGGAATAAACATGAAAATAATGAATCAGAACCTAAAATTTTACTTGAAGCTGGAAATCAAATAGCAAATAAATATGGATATGCAATAATTCTAGTTTTATTTGGAAATAAACAATACATATATAAAGGTGAAGAAGGTGGACTATCTTTGTGGCTTAAAGCAATAGAGGAGAGTGAAGATTGGAATATTCTACTTTCAGATAATCTAAACAAACAGATTGATAAAAATGAATTTACTAAAAAAGAAAGAAGAAGGGTTGATAAAAGATTATACCTATCTACTTCTATTAGAGGGAATTCTAATGATTGTAGTAAGTGGGTGAATAAAATCATTTCAGATGAAAGTATTGAGGATATAAAAAAAGAATTTGAAAAAATAAATAATACATCATTTACAATCTATTTAACACGTTCTCAGGAAAAGGTTAAAAGTTACTGTGAAAAATTAGATGAGAACAAATCATTTGGAATTTTTGTATCTAATTTTAGTTCAGAAAAAAATATTATTTTTAATAACCGTGATAATACTGCATATGGTAAATGGTTTTTAGGAGAAAGTAAGAATCTCTCAACATATTGTTCTGTTTTTGGGTGCCAAGGATTAGAGCTAGATTATCCAATAATAAAATTTAGTGATGATTATACCAGAAAAAATGGAAAATGGATTTACGGTGGTAAGAAATATGAAAATGCAATAAATAGTAAAATATATCAAAATCCTGAGGATATAGTCGAAAATAATTACAGAGTCCTTTTAACTAGAGGAAGATATGGAATGATATTATTTATTCCAGAAAATAAAATTTTTGATGAGACATATGAATATTTTAAATCTATGGGAATAAAAGAATTATAGGTATAATTTTTTATTACACTTGATTATATACTTGAACCTGTACAAAATTAAACTATTAAAAATCATATAAACTTATGGTTTGAACAAAATAGTCATAGCTTTTGAGTTCAGTTTTAAATCAGTTTTACCATACAATACACCTAAAAATAAATTTAAAGATATTTATATTTTCCTATTGATTTTAGAAAGAATTAGTGCTATAATAATTGTAGATACAAATTAATAAAATAAAAAATAAATATATTTAAATATGGAGGTAATTTATAATGATTTATGAAAATATTTTAGATTTAATTGGAAACACACCTGTGGTGAAATTAAACTTTTTAAATGAAGAAAATGTTGCTGATATTTATGTTAAGCTGGAAAAATATAATATTGGTGGGAGTGTAAAGGATAGAGCAGCTCTTGGAATGATAGAAGCGGCTGAAAAAGAAGGAAAATTACAACCAGGTGGGACAATTGTTGAACCTACTTCTGGGAATACTGGAATTGCGTTAGCTTTAATTGGAAAAGCAAAAGGATACAGAGTAGTAATTGTAATGCCTGACTCAATGAGTGTGGAAAGAAGAAGCATTTTAGCAGCTTACGGAGCAGAGTTAATTTTAACAGAAGGTGCTAAAGGAATGAAAGGTGCAATTGCAGAAGCTGAAAAATTAGCAGCTGAAAATGGATATTTCCTACCTCAACAATTTGAAAATTCTGCAAATCCTGCAAAACATTATGAAACTACAGCAAAAGAAATTTTGGATGATTTTCCGCAAATCGACGCTTTTATTTCAGGAGTTGGAACAGCAGGAACTTTATCAGGAGTTGGAAAAAGATTGAAGGAGGAACGTCCTGGTGTTCAAGTGTTTGCTGTTGAACCTGCAACATCTGCTGTGTTATCTGGAGAACAACCTGGAAAGCATTTCCAACAGGGACTTGGTGCTGGATTTATTCCTGGGAATTATGATCCTAAACTTGTAGATGAAATTATAAAAATAACAAATGAAGAAGCTATTGAGTTTGCAACAAGAGCTTCAAAGGAAAATGGACTGTTTATAGGAATTTCTTCTGGAACTGCAATTGCGGCAGCTTACAAAGTGGCTAAAAAATTAGGAAAAGGGAAAAAAGTTTTAGCTATTTTACCTGATGGTGGAGAAAAATATTTATCAGTTGAAGCATTTAGAAATAGTTTATAAAATTAATGTCTTAATAAGTAGGCAAGGATTCTTTAATTCTTAAATGTTGTAAGATGAATTGCCTATTTTCATACTCAAAATAAATTTATGTTGTTTTTAAGATGGTTTTAGTATATAATGTTACTATAAACAACAGGGAGTGTGATTCTTATTTTTAAATGGTTAAGAAGCGAGATAAATAATATTGCAGAAAAAGATCCAGCAGTAAGGTATAAAGTCGAAGTTTTCCTTTATCCATCGTTACATGCTATTATTAATCATAAAATTGCCCATTTTTTTCAAAAACGTAAATTTTTTTTATTGGCTAGATTAATTTCTCAAATTTCCCGTTTTTTTACAGGAATAGAAATTCATCCAGGAGCAAGGCTAGGTAATCGAATATTTTTTGATCATGGAATGGGAATTGTTGTAGGAGAAACAGCAGAGATTGGTGATAATTGCGTGATTTACCATGGTGTGACTCTTGGAGGGGTAAGTACCTCAAAAACTAAAAGACATCCAACTTTAAAGGAAAATGTTACAGTTGGTACAGGAGCAAAGCTCTTAGGAAATATAGTAGTTGGGAAAAATGTGAAAGTCGGAGCAAATTCGGTTGTTTTACGAGATGTACCTGATAATGCAGTTGCTGTAGGGATTCCAGCAAGAATTATTCCAAAAACAGAGGAAGACTATTATATGTGGCATATTTAATTTATAAAAATATTTTTTTGACAATTTTATATAAAAATTAAGAAAATGGTTTTAAAAATTTAAATATCAAAAAAATTTGACAATCAAAGTAAAATATGTTATATTTTTAACATAAAGTTTTTAAATAATATGATTTAGAATAAATATGATATTAGGATAAGAGTTATCCTTAAAATTAATAGATGATAAACTAATAATAGATACGGAGGGCTAATATGGCAAAAGTAGGAATTTTTTATGGTTCAACAACAGGAGTAACTGAAGACATTGCTCATAAAATTGCAGAAAAGATTGATGGAGCTGAAATTTTTAATATTGACGGAAATGAAGATAAACTAGAAGATTTTGATGTATTGCTTTTGGGAACTTCTACTTGGGGATTTGGAGATTTGCAAGATGATTGGGCAGCAGTAGTGGATGATTTGGCAAGTAAGGATTTAAGTGGTAAAAAAGTAGGATATTTCGGAAGTGGGGATCAGGGAACATTCTCTGATACATTTATGGATGGAATCGCCATCATTGATGAAGAAATCCAAAAAACTGGTGCGACAATTATTGGGAAAACTTCAACAGAAGGATATGAATTTAACGAATCAAGAGCAGTTAAAAATAATGAATTTTTAGGACTTGCGCTAGATGAAGTTAATCAATCTGAATTGACAGATGAAAGAATTGATGTATGGGTTGAACAAATAAAAAAAGAATTTTAATGATAAAAAAGCTATGTCTGTGAATTAAATATTTTTTCTTAATAAAAATTATTTTCACAAAAGACAAAATAAATATGATTTTAGCTATATTTTATATATAACTAAGATAAATCAATTTTCACAAGTTGATTTTCTCTCCAAAAATAAAGAAGGTGTTGTTAAGACACCTTTTTTATTTATTTATTATTGCTCATTAATTTAAGTTTTTGGAAACTCTAAAAATCTAGATATTAATTTTTTATATAACCTTAAATTCCAACGAAGTAAACTTTATTTCATCCTCATCTCCCTTGCCAATCAATGAAAGGTTACCTCTTCTGTCTATTCGTAAAAACTTGTATTCTTTTTCTAAGAATTTTCCATTCTGTTTTATAATAATTTTTCTATCTTTTAGATAGCTATTTTCATTTACAACATTTAGTATATTTTCCCAATTTCTATTTAGACTGTAAAATTGTTCTTCAAAATTTGATACAGTTTTTTCAATAATTTCCTGAATTGAGTGAGTTTTTCCTGTAATTTCCACAAGAGAAATAGCTTTATCACGGAACATTCCAAAATCAGTATTGTTGATATTTATTCCTATTCCAACTATTATGTAATCTCTTACTTTTTCACATAAAATCCCACATATTTTTTTATCTTCATAGTAAATGTCATTTGGCCATTTAAAGGTCAGTTTTTCTTTGGATTCTACATACTCTTTTAATACATTGTAAACTATATAACCTGCAAAGACTGTTATTTTTTCATCTAGTTCGGTATTATCACTAACGGCAAAAGAAAAGAGTGCGGCACCCTCGTTTGAAATCCACACCCTCTCCCTTCTACCTTTTCCATCTGTCTGCTTTTTTGCGACAATAACTTCAAATTCTTCTATTCTTAAATGTCTTCTTAAATATTCATTAGTTGAATTTATTTCATCAAAAAATTTAAATTTCAAAGGTTTACCTCTTTCTTTTTCTGTTTAGAATTAAAATTATCAAGTTATTAACTTAATCTTGGAAATATAAATATTCCGTAAACTGGACCTGCATGAGCTCCTATTACAGCTCCAATTTCCCGATTTAATATTAATGAACTTATTTTTGGATTATTTTCCACTTCAGAGTAAATTCGGACTACATTTTCAAGTTCTGTTGGAGTTCCTCCCCATCCGCTCATGAGAACTATGCTTTGTTTTTTGCTTTCACGTTCTATATATTTTTCTATATATTTTTGAGCATTACGTTCACCTAGAACTTTTTTCTCAACTGTAACTTCTCCTTGATTTACAGTTAAAATAGGTTTCATATTAAGAGCTCCTGCTATTGTTGAACTTGCCTTTCCAATTCTTCCGCCTTTTTCAAGATATTTTAAATCAGGAATAATCATAAGTAATTTTCCTTTGTTTCTAAAGTTGTTTATCCAGTTAAGAATTTCTGTAAAACTTTCACCTCTTATTGATTTTCCAGCTGCACCTAATGCTAGGAAACCTTGTAATAATGAAGCTCCCAAACTGTCAACCAGTTCAATATCGTTTTCTCTGTTTGTCAAACTTCTTCCAACTTTAGCTGCCTGTATTGTTCCACTTAGCTTTGATGAAGGATGAATTGAAATTATTTTTTTGTATCCTTTTTCAAATAATTTGTTATAGGCATTTAAAAATTCCTGTGGTGATGGCTGTGAAGTTTTTATTTTTGCATTATTATCAAGCATTTGATGCCAAAATTCTGCTTTTGTGATTTCTACTCCATCTTTGTAAAGCTCTCCATTTATGTCAATTTTTAAAGGAACTATTTTTATTGGCAATCCTTCAATGTCTTCATTTGTTAAATCAGATACCGAATCTGTAAGAATTGCTATTTCAGGCATATTTGGATCTTTGTTTTCAATGTAGAGATAATAGTGATAATTTTCCTGATTTCCATTGATAAAAGTTGTTTTTATTTCGCTTAGTTTTTGTTCAATATTTTTTTGAGCAGCTTCATCTTTTTCATTTCCGCTTACAACAATGGCTGTTATTGTATTTTTATTAATTAAATTTCTTAATATTTCATCCGTTATTTCTTTTAGTGATTTTTTTGCAAATTTTATTTTTCCATTTACAAGACCTATGAAATCATCTTTTTGTATTGTCAGATTTTCTACTTTTGTATCTCTCACAGCTTTTGTAATTTCTACTGAATAATTTCTCGAAGCTGATTCTTTTACTTCATCAATGTCGTTTTCCTTATTTTTCAAGAAATAGTATCCGTCAAGCATTGTTTTAGTGCTTAATACGATAACAGTTTTTTTAGCTTTTTCAGCTGCCATTTTAGCTGTTGTAATGACATTCTTGTTATTTGGCAGGATATACACAGTTTCTTTTTTTGTCTTGTCAATAGCATTTAAAATTTCCAGCACGCTTGGATTTTTGCTTTGTCCACCAAGAATCGCAACATCTGCTCCCAGTTTTAGAAATTCGTCTTTTAAATTTTCAGAATCTGCTAAAATTATGAAAGCTGCTTTAGTTTTGTCAATTTTCGGATTTACAAAGATTTTTGCTTCATCTTTTTCACTAAAAATCTGCAAATTATCATGCTGCAGTTTCATATTTTCTACTTTCATTTTTTCAAGCGGTCCATATTCCAATGCAATTTCCATCGCTTTTCCTGGATGGTTTGTATGAATATGTGTCTTAAATTTTTTAGAAGTTTGTGCAAATACTGCTGAATCTCCTAATTCAAGTACACGCTTTTTATATTCTTCTGTATCAAAATCTCCGTTTAAAATGATGTATTCTGTACAATATTGGAAACGAATGCTTTCAGGATCGTGGTCAATATTTGCTATTGTTTTGTCAAATTCATTTTCTTTTACCTGGGCTTTTTGCAGTTTGGCCAGTAAATTTAACTCAGTTGTAACTTTGTAAAATCCTTCAAAAAAGAAAAATAGACCTTTTCCACCAGCATCAACTACTCCTGCTTCCTTTAATTTTGGCAACATTTCAGGAGTTTCTTCCACAGCTTTTTCTCCAGCTTCTACAATTTCTTTTAAAAATTCTACTAGATCTTCAAATTTGCTTGCACATTCCATAGCCTTTTCAGAAATTTTTCTGATAACTGTCAGCATTGTTCCTTCAATCGGTTCACTTACAGCACTATAGGCTGTCTCTTTAGCACTTACAAGAGCTTTTGCAACATCAATTGGCAATAATTTTGCTTTTTCTCCAATTCCCTTTAAAAATCCTGTAATTACTTGTGATAAAATTGTTCCAGAATTTCCTCTGGCTCCCATTAATACTGCCTCTTCAACTACTTCGATAAGTTCAGGCATTTTTATTTTATCATTTGTTTTTTCTTCCAGATCGTTTATCATAGAGTTTAATGTCATTGACATATTACTTCCTGTGTCGCCGTCAGGTACTGGATAAACATTTAATTCATTTAGCAGCTCTTCGTGTTTTGTAACCCATTTTCCGCCACCAATAAATACTAATTTTAATCTTTTGGCATCCAAATATTTTATTGCCATTATTCCTCCTAAAAATAAGTTTTTATATTTTTTATTTTAATTTTAAATCTTTTTAGCTATTTTGAAAATATTATTCAACATTTTCTAAAAATTTTTGAAATAAATTTTCCTTTTTTAAAATAGTTTCTATAAATTCTCGTACTGCTCCATCTCCACCATTTTTGGTAGAAATAAAATCAGCAAACTCCTTTAATTCATTTGCTCCGTCCAAAGGAGTTCCACAAAATCCTGCCATTTTCATAATTTTTATATCATTCAGGTCATCACCCATATAGGCAATTTCTTCTTTTTTTAAATTCAAATTTTTCATTATTTCTTTTAAAACAAGAGTTTTTTCAGAAATTCCCTGATACAGATATTTGATTTTTAATTTTTTGGCACGATTTTTTAAAAGTTCAGATTCAGCGCCTGTAATAATTCCAAACTCTATGCCTACTTTTTGTGAATTAACAATGGCATAACCATCCTTTACATTAAACTTTTTTAGTTCCTCACCACTGTTTCCAAGATAAATTCCACCATCGGTAAGTGTTCCATCTACATCCAATAAAATTAATTTTATCATTTTTTCTCCATTTTTTATTTACAACTTGGTTTTATTATACCATAATATACTCTTATTATTCAAATTAATTTTGAAAAATCTGTAAGAATGTGATATATTTTACTTAAATAAATGAAATTCAAATGCAACTCATAAGAATAATAAATTTTTATTAACTAAAATAGTACAATATAAAAATAAATAATAGAATCGAGGTATAAATATGAAAAAAATAAATTTTATGAAAAAAGGAAATAAAAAATTTGCTTTATTTTCAATCTTGTTTTTAATTTTAAGTTGTTCAAATAAGAACGATACAAAATCTAACAGTACAGAAAATATGGCAAATGTTGAGCAAACAAAATCAATTTCTCAGGAGGAATTGCAAAAATATACTAAAAATGCGGTTCAGACACAGGATGCTTTTGTTAGTGTTCATAACAGCGTAAAAGATTCGATTGTAAATATTCGGACAAAAAAAACTGTTACAGTAAATACATATAATCCGCTGGAAGAAATGCTTTTTGGACGTTCTGGAGGGCAGGAGAAACGTGAATCTGGTTCACTTGGTTCAGGATTTGTTGTTTCAAAGGACGGATATATTGTTACAAATAATCACGTTATTGATGGCGCAGATGAAATTTATGTAAAATTCTCAAATGGACGTGAATATCGTACAAAGCTTGTGGGGACATCACCGGAAGTTGATATAGCTGTATTAAAAATAGATTCAAATGAAACGTTCAAGCCATTGGAATTTGCAAATTCAGATCAGGTTCAAATTGGGCAATGGTCGATAGCGTTTGGAAATCCATTAGGACTTAATGATTCGATGACTGTCGGAATTGTAAGTGCGGCTGGACGTAGTTCGCTTGGAATTGAACAAATTGAAAACTTTATTCAGACTGATGCAGCTATTAACCAAGGAAATAGTGGTGGACCGTTAATTGATATAACTGGTAAAGTTATTGGAGTAAATACTGCAATTTATTCTCAAAGTGGTGGAAGTGTAGGAATTGGATTTGCCATTCCAGCTAATTTAGCTATGACTGTAAAAGATTCAATTATCGCAACTGGTAAATTTGAAAGACCGTATATAGGTGTGTATCTTGGAACTTTAGATTCGGATAAAGTAAAAGCTCTTAATCTAAAATCTTCAAACGGAGTATTTGTAGCGGATGTTGTTCCAAATGGTCCGGCAGCAGCTGCAGGAATAACTAAAAATGATGTCATTATAGCAGTTGATGGAAAGGAAGTTAATTCATCTGGTGCATTTGTAGGAGAAATTGCAGCTAAAAAAGTTGGACAAAATGTAAAATTAACAGTAATTAGAAATGGAAAAACTATACAAGTAGGAGTAAATCTTGTTAAAACTCCAAATGCTCTTCAACAGCAGCAAATTATTCAGCAAAGACAGCAACAACAACAACAGGAATTTGGAAGATAGTTATTTTTTTCTTCAAAAATAATTTTAGAAAGGAAAAATAAGTTTATGAAAAAAATTTTTGTTGTATCTACAACTTATACAAAATCATTGGAGGAAGTTGGAAAATTTAGAAATGATCATTTTGAGTTTATTCAAAAATACATTGATGCTGGAAAATTCATTGCAGGAGGACGGCAAAATCCTCCGACTGGTGGACTTATCCTTGCATACAATGTAACAAAAGAAGAACTCGAAGAAATTCTGAAGGAAGATCCTTATTATAAGAATGATTTGATAGAAACAGTAATAACTGAATTTACACCAGCTCTTCTTAATAAGAGTTTTGAAAAATTTTCTAATTAACAATTTTGAAGAAATTTAAATAAATATTTAGAGTAAATCATTTAAAAAAAATTTAAAATTTTTAAAGGGTTTACTCTATTTTTATAATATTTTATTAAGCAAAGTATTATTGTTTCAAATTAATATAAAATTGAATTTTGTCAGTTATTATGATATACTTAACTAAAATTTGAAAAATACTCAAATTCGTTTAAAATCGAATTGATAAAAACTAAGAGAATATAGAGTTTTAAGTAGAATAGTCATAATTTTTAATTTTGAAGTATAATAGAAGTATACTTAATAAAAAGGAGGCAAAATTATGTTTTTAGAGAGAACAGAGCGACTGGCATTAGTTGATTTTGACAATAAGCACATTAATTATATTGATTTGATAAATAATATAAAATATTTTTCTGAATACGTAGTTGAATTGGAAAAGGAGAAGTTTGGACTGATTGTTATGGAAAATCGTCCAGAATGGATTTACAGCTTTTTTGCAGTATGGGATAAAAAATCAGCTGGAATCGCCCTTGATGCAAACAGCAATTCAGGCGAAATTTTATACGTGCTGGAAGATTCACATCCAAACGTAATTTTCTGCTCAAATGAAACAGAAAAAACTGTTTTTGAAGCAGTTGAAAAATATAGTTCAAAAAATACTGTAAAAATAATAAATGTGGATAAAATTACAGTTGAACATGAAAAAATGAATGCTATAAAAAATATGGAGTTTGAGCTTGAAAATCCAACTGGAGATGAAACAGCGGCTATGCTTTACACTTCAGGAACAACTGGAAGTCCAAAAGGTGTAATGCTGTCTTTCAATAATTTAAATACTGAAATGGAAGGACTTTACGAAAAGGGAATATTTGATTATAGAGATCAGATCTTAGCAATATTGCCGTTTCACCATGTTCTACCATTGACAGCAACTGTACTTTTGATGTTAAAATATCAAACTTCAATTGTATTTGTAGAAAAAATTGCAAGCAAGGAAATATTTGACGCGCTTGAAAAAAATAGAGTAACTGCAATAATAGGAGTGCCAAGAGTATTCAAGCTATTTTATGATGGAATAAAGCAGCAAATTGACGCAAAATTCATTACACGATTTATTTACAAAATGATGAGCAATGTCAAATCATTAAAGATAAAAAGAAAAGTCTTTGCAAAAGTTCATAAAAAATTTGGTGGGCACCTTGACTTTATCGTTGTCGGTGGAGCAAAAATGGATCCTGAAATTTCAAGGTTTTATGAAACATTGGGATTTTATGCCCTTGAAGGTTATGGGCTTACCGAAACTGCACCGGTTATTGCTGTAAATTCAAAAAAAGAAAGAAAAATCGGAACAGTTGGAAAAAGACTGTATAATGTTGAAATAAAGACTGTAGATGAGGAACTATGGGTTAAAGGGCCAATAGTTATGAAAGGCTATTATAACAAGCCTGAAAAAACTACGGAAGTAATTACTGAAGATGGATGGTTTAAAACAGGGGATTTAGCGGCAATTGATGAAGAAGGCTATGTTACAATTCGTGGAAGAAAAAATACAATGATTGTTCTTTCAAATGGTAAGAATATTGATCCAGAAACGCTTGAAAATAGGGTGATTGCACAAAGTAACGGATTAATCAAGGAAATTGGTATTTTTAATTATAAAAATAAGTTAGCTGCAATAATCGTTCCAGATTTATTAGAGTTTAGAAAACGTGGGATTACAAATACAAAGGCTTATATAAAAAATGTAGTGGAAGATTACAACTTAAAGGCACATAACTACGAAAAAGTGCTTGATTATAAGTTATTTGAGGAAGAATTGCCAAAAACTAGAGTTGGAAAGACACGTAGATTTATGCTGCCAGACTTATACGAAAAAAATGAAATTGTAAAAAAGGAAAAAACACCTGAACCAACCGATGAAGCATACAAAATACTAAAGGAATATGTCAAGAAAAATAAAGGAATTGAGCCACAGCCAGAAGAAAATCTGGAACTTGAAATCGGAATGGATTCGCTTGATATTGTGGAATTTTTTGCATTTATAGAAAACAGTTTTGGAATTCAGCTGGATGAAGAAAAGTTTGCTGGAATGCCCAATTTAAAATTATTATCTGAATATATCAACCAAAAAGCTACAAAATTTGAAGACAACGATATTGACTGGAAACAGATTATAAGCGAAACAAAACCTATAGAGGACAATAAAAATCGTTGGGTAACAAAATTTTTAAAAATATTTCAACCAATTGTCGATTTATATTTCAGAGTAAAAAAAATTGACAGGAAAAAATTGACAGACAATCCGCAAATTTTTGTATCAAATCATCAAAGTTTTGTAGATCCGTTAATTCTAGGATCACTATTTCCAAATAAAATTGTTTTTAATACATTATTTTTAGCAATTGACTGGTATTTTAAAAAAGGTGTAATGAAACTTCTTGTTTCAAATGGAAATGTTGTTTTAATTGATATTAACAAAAATATTAGAAAAAGTGTAGAAGAAATAGTTGGCTATTTAAAAGGTGGAAAAAGTATTGTAATTTTCCCAGAAGGAGCAAGGACAAAAGATGGAAAAGTTGCCCAGTTTAAAAAAGTGTTTGCCATAATAGCAAAGGAACTAAACGTAGATGTCCAATGTCTTGGAATAAAAGGTGCATTTGAAGCATATTCAAGATATATGAAGTTCCCAAAATCGAAAAAAATCGAAGTAGCAGTGCTGGAAAAATTCTCGCCAGAAGGAAGTTACGATGAAATTACACAAAAAGCAGAAAAAATTATAAGAGAATATGTTGAGAATTAATAACTAAATACTAAATCTGTTTAAATAATAGATGAAATTCATTTATGAAGAGTTATTTATTTCAATAACTCATCATACTCTGTTGCTTTAATGGGTTTAGAGAAAAAATTATAAAAAATTTATTACCTACAAATCATTATTTGATTCTTGTAGGTTTTTTGTTTTCTTTCATAAATTGTATAATAAATTAAAAAAAATACTTGACTTTTTTTATTTATGAGGTATAACCTTAATGAAAGGAAAATAAATTAAGGAGTTGATTATTATGAAAAAATTGGTTGTAACAATGTTCTTGGTATTTGGAGTTTTGGGATTCTCAAGATTTATTGAAGAATGTAGAATTACTTCTAAAGGTCGTGGATATTTAAATTGTGTAAGTTTGCAAAGTGGAAAAAATTTTAATTTTACAAGAGGTTATATTAGTGGACCTGCATATGGCTCTGTTTACAGAATATATTTCCAAGGAAACGGATACAGACGGTTATACTTAGAAGGTTATGAATACCTTTATAATTAATTATTTGTAGTGCAATTACATAAATTTTTTAACGAATATAAATAAAAAAAGCTCTAAGTTATTCTAAACCTAGAGCTTTTAAATATATTTGTAAAAGTATTTTTAAGATATCAAAATAATTATAATTCAATGTCTTCTTTTCTTAATGTTGGGAATAAAATAACATCCCTAATTGAAGCAGAATTTGTTTGTAGCATAACTAATCTGTCAATTCCTATTCCAAGCCCTCCTGCTGGTGGCATTCCGTATTCTAAGGCACGAATATAGTCTAAATCCATTCCTTGAGCTTCATCATCTCCAGCTTCTCTTAATTTCACCTGTTCTTCAAATCTTTCCTTTTGATCTCTTGGATCATTTAATTCTGAATAAGCATTGGCAAATTCTCTTCCTGAAATGAATAACTCAAATCTGTCTACCCATTCAGTTTCACCTTTTTGGTTTTTTGAAAGTGGAGAAATTTCTTTTGGATATTCAGTAATAAAAGTCGGATTTAATAAAGTTTCCTCTACTTTTTCCTCAAATATCAAGTTTAAAATTCCATATTTTGTATAAGTTTTGTCTTTTTCTAGTGGAATATTCATTTCTTTTGCTTTATTTATCGCATCTTCATCGCTGCTAATTGTGTCAAAATCAAATCCAGTTGTTTCTTTTACAATATCTTTCATTGTAACACGTCGCCAAGGTTTTGCCATGTTAATAGTCTTATCTTCATATTCAATTTCATATTTTCCGTGTAGTTCAAACGTCAAACTTGAAATCAAATCTTCTGTCAAATCCATCATATCATTAAAATCAGCATAAGCCTGGTATAGTTCCATCATTGTAAATTCTGGATTGTGTTTTATTGAAATTCCTTCATTTCTAAAACTTCTGTTTATTTCAAATACTTTTTCAAATCCACCTACAAGCAGTCTTTTTAAGTACAATTCAGGCGCTATTCTCAAAAATAGTTCCATATCAAGTGCATTATGATGTGTTACAAATGGTCTTGCTGTAGCTCCTCCAGCAACTGGGTGCATCATTGGAGTTTCCACTTCTGTAAATCCATGTTTTTCAAGATAGCTTCTAAAAAATCTTATAATTTGGAATCTTTTTTTCATAGTTTCCATAACTTCCCTGTTCATTACGAGATCTACGTATCTTTGTCTGTAACGAGTTTCGATGTTAGTCAGTCCGTGAAATTTTTCTGGAAGTGGACGCACATTTTTAGACAGTACTTCAAAAGAGTCAACTCTTAAAGTTAATTCTCCAGTATTAGTTCTAAAAAGTTTTCCTTCTAGCCCAATAAAATCTCCAAGTCCCATTTTTTTATAAATTTTGTACTGCTCTTCTCCAACTTCATCTTTTTTTACATAGTATTGGATTTTTCCAGTTGGATCTTGAATTTGTCCAAATCCATTTTTCCCCATTCTTCTGAAGGCAACGATTCTTCCTGCTGTTTTAAAGATTTTTTCACAAGTTTCATCATATTGGTTAATTTCAGCAATTTCATTTAATTTTGCATATTTTCGTCCATATGGTTCAACTCCTATTTCTTTTAGTTCTTCTACTTTTTTTAATTTTTCTTTTATAATACCATTATCATTGTGGTTTTGATTACTCATTCACTTTTCCTTTCTGTTTTTTTATTATGAAATAAATATGTTTATATCTTTTTATTATTTAGATTAAAAAAAATAAAATCTAAATAACGGATTTCATTCCCCAAAAATCAAAATATTTTTAATTCAATTATAGTGACATTTTATAAAAAATTACTAAGCAAAATTTCGTTGAAAGAAAAAGAACTGTTTGAAATTTTTGAATACAATTTGAACTATAATTCGATTAAAGAGTTGAAAATATCTTTTATTAAAAACCGAGTTTTCTTTTTCTTTTATTAAGAAAGTTTTGCGTAGAACGGGGATGTAAGGGCATGGCGTTCGATGTCCTTGATTAAATATTTATAAGTTGTATTTCTAAATTTATACTGTTTATTATTTCATTACTATGTATTATATCATATTCCAGTACTATTTTTCCATTTTCTTTTTCAAATTTTTTTGTAAAAATTTCATATTTTCCTCGAAATTTTGTTGTAATGTAGGTAAATGAGGTATTTTTATTATTTTTAAATATTTGTTTGGAATTGATTTCACCATGTCGATAGATTTCGATGGAATCGATTTTATCGATGATTTTACAATTTCCGTATTCATCTTTATAATGGTATTCTTTTTTTTCTTCCAAATTTATTATTTTTTCCAGTTCAAATAATTTTTCATAATTTTGTTTAAAGTTATCCAAACTTTTAATTTTTATTTTCATTTTATTCCTTCGTTTTATTTTGGATTTATTCATCTTCATCATTAAAAAAGTCATCTAAAAATTCTGACAAGTCTTCATCATCTTCGTCTTCATTATCAAAAAAATCAGTACCATCATTTAATGCATCAAAGTTACTTTCATCATATTCTCCATCTACATTTTCATTTTTATCATATTCCCCAAAATCTTCATTCCAGTACATATAATCTTTGTCAGAACCATAATATTCATCATTCCATATTTCCAGAACCTGATCTTCTTCATCTTCATCCAAGTCATATAACTCTTCTTCGATGCTGTCATAGTAAAAGACTTTTTTTTCCCCAGTTTCACTATCACAAACTAAATATTCCTTATCTCCTACCGTAACATTGGAAAGGCAAGTATAGCCTTCCACATCTCCCTCATTATTAATTCTTTCAAATTCTTCCCCAGCAGAATACATAATTTCCCTCCATTATTTATGATATTTTATATTATTATTAATTGAAATCCATCTGTATATTTGCTCTGTCAAAATTAATCGCATAAGCTGATGTGGAAATGTCATTGGTGAAAAGCATAGCCTAAAATCTACAATTTTTCGCAATTTGTCATTTACACCGTTTGAACCACCTATTATGAAATTAATTTCGCTGTTTGTCATGGAAATTTTTTCTATTTTATCTGCCATTTCTTCAGAAGATAGCATTTTTCCGTTTAAGTCAAGCAAAATATTGTACGAATAATTTTTTTTTGAAATAGCATTTATTATTCTTTCAGTTTCTGAATTTACTGCATTTTCAATCCCCTTGTTATCATCTTCTTCAGCTAGTTCAGTAATATCGAGTTTTATGTATTTTGACAACCTTTTTGAAAACTCAGCTATTCCCTCTTTTATGTATTTATCTTTTATTTTTCCAATACACACTACACTAATTCTTATCATATTTTTTCCTTATTGTCAAAAGTTTTTTCATTTTTTTACTAAATTTTCTCAAGTTTTACTCTTATTTTCTTCTTCCAAACATTTTGTCCAAATCATTCTTACTTAATTTTACAATAATTGGACGCCCATGCGGACACGTATATTTTCCAACTTCATGAATCCTTCTCACCATATTCTGCATTTCAAACATATCAAGCTTTTGTCCAGCCTTCACAGCTCCCTTGCACGACATCGAAATAATGATATTTTCCCGCAAATCCTTTATTTCAACTTCATTTTTCAAGTCCATAAGCAGCTGCAGAAATACATTTTCAATGCTATCCCGAAAGTCAAAGGCAGGAACAGCACGAATCACAATTTCATCTTCTGAAAATTCATCAACATCAAATCCAAAATCTCTAAAAATTTCGATATTCTCAAAAATAATATTTTTTTCAATTCCTGTAATTCCCATTTTCAGAGGCAATAATAAATGCTGCGACTCCAACTTCTTATTATAAAATTTATCCTTTAGCTCTTCATACAAAATTCTTTCGTGAATAATATGTTGATCATAAATTTCCAGTTCCTCATCCCTACGAACGAGAATATATGTGTCAAAAATCTGCCCTAGAATATCATAATGAAATTGTTTTCCAACATGCTTTTCAAACGTTCCAACTTTATAATAGGATTTATTTTCAGTATTTTCATTTATAATATCAAAATTTCTGTGTTCACCAGAATTTTTGTAATTTTTAAAATTGCTATTATGTTTCCATTTTTTTGTCTGAAATTTATCTTCAATTTCAAAGTTTTCCACATTATTTTCCACAATTTTATTTGAATTTTTATTCATTTTATTCCAGATTTCATCAAGTTTTGAGCTATTTTCGTTTTTATTATTTACAAAATTTTTATCACTTGAAAAAGTATTATATGTAATATTTTCGGAATTATCAGAAAACTCAGAATTTCTATCATTTTTATTAAAATTAATTGCTGAAAAATTATCTTTCTCATTTGAATTTTTAGTATTTTCTAAAATTTTTCCGTCAAAAGTTTCCAAACTTATAACTTTTTGGTTTTCCCCCTTCAAAACATCATCGGAAAACAAGTCATCCTTTTCCAGAGAGACATTCTCATTAATGTTAATATTTTTCTTTATCAGGTCAATATTAGGTTGCCAATTTTCTCTGTCATTGTAGTAAAAAAAGTCATCAATTGCTGATTTTATTTCATTATAAACGATTTTATCATTTGAGAATTTTATTATCTTTTTGGATGGATGAACGTTTACATCTATTTCCTTTGGATCAGTATTGTAAAAAATAATGGCAAATGGGTATTTTCCCTTCATTAGTTTAGTGTAATAGCCGTCTATAACAGCACGTTCAATAGTTGCTGACTTTACATATCGGTTATTTACAAAAGTAAACATAAAATCCTTTGAACTTCGTAAAATTTCTACGTTACCTAAATATCCATATTCAAATTTTTTCAAATTTCTCAAAACTGACTTTCCAAATAATTCAAGGATTGTATTGTCAATCCCTTTTCCACTTGTCTTTATCGTACTTTTTCCATCTAATTCAAGCGAAAATGCCACATTACTGTTTGAAAGTGCTTCCTTTAGTACAATATCCCTGATTTTACCATATTCTGTTGACATTTTTCGCAAAAATTTCCGTCTGGCAGGCGTATTGTAAAATAAATCCCTGACTTCCATTTCTGTCCCGACATTTCTCGAAACTTCCTCAAATTTTCTCACAACTCCGCCATAACAGCCAATTTTGTATCCCACAGGGCTATTTTCGGAACGTGTAGTAATCGTAAGTTTAGACACCGCCGCAATAGATGACAAAGCCTCTCCACGAAATCCATAAGTGTTTAAGTTAAAAACATCTTCCTTTTCCTTAATTTTAGAAGTAGCATGCCGCTCCACTGACAAAAGCGTATCGTCCTTATCCATCCCAATTCCATTATCACTCACCTTAACATCAGTTCCAGCTTTAAAAACCTCAATTTTTATCATCGTAGCCTTCGCATCCAGTGAGTTCTCAATCATCTCCTTAATCATCGAAGCTGGATTTTCCACAACTTCCCCAGCGGCAATAATATTTGACACTTTTTCATCTAGTATTTTTATATATCCCACAATTTATCCTCCTTTTTCTATGTTATTTTTTTATTTTTGTTGTAAAATTTTAAGTTTTTGCCTTAAAAATCCTTAATTTTGAGTAAATGAGTTAAAATGCAAATTAAAGAGCATCGCTTTGTTGAATTGCGGGCTGTCTTGCATTTCCCAATTATCGTTATGTTTTACATATACAATATCAAACGTTTCTTCAAAATATCTTAGATTAGGATCATTCAATTTTTCATTTACAGATTCTTTTAAAAATTGCGTAGTCAATTTTATCATTTCATCATCTGACCTTACAGTAGGATTTGGTGATTTCAAAAGTCTTTGTCTTTCTTCTAATATTTTATTTTTAAATATTTCTATTGCTCCTGATAAATCAGGATACTTTATAGTAATATTTACGATAATTTTATTTTTATTTTCTTCTGTTGTTTTATTAATTTTATAGGACATTTTTTTATATCCTTCATCAATTGCTTCAAATGTTATAGCAGCCATTTTATCATGATTTGATGATTTATAACCACCGTTTCGAGTGAATTCTATTAAATTTTTTAAATCATTTTCAATAATTTTTTTATCATTTTGACAACTTGTTATTGTAGATATTAAGATTAATCCTACAATAATTGATAATATTTTTTTCATATTTATTTCTTCTTCCTCCTTTTTCATCAGTTTTTCTTTTTTAAGTAAAATACAGCTATCATACAGACAATTAATCCAGTAACCGCAGGCTTTAACATTGATAATGCACTCTTTCCAGTCAAAAGGTAGCTGTTAAATATTTTAAGAATTGCAGTTGCTATTAAAATTAATAAAAGTAATTTCCAGTTTTTTGTCCAAGTTGAAACTATTATAAAAACAAAAAAAATTATAACAGTAAAAAGCAGGACAATTTTATCTATTGTCCATCCACTTTTCAAATAATTTGCTTCAAAATTTAAAAATTTTACAATTTCAGGATTAGTTATATTTGGCTTTGGAAACCAGAACATACTCGTAAATAGACCAAAAATAGAGATTGAAATTCCTGAAAACAGCTTTTTGTACGCACTCCAGATTATTGGAATAATGAATAGTGGTCTGGTGTACCAGCTTAGCATATTATGATGCCTCTGAAATACCCACATAAAAAATATGTCATTACTAAAAAATAAATGAATTAAAATTATTGTCGTAATTCCAAATAATATGCCTATAACTATGTCAAATTTTCTTAATTTATCCATTATTCAAAATCCTTTCCAAAATATATCTTAACTCTTTTAATACTAAACTGATAAAATTAATCAATTTCAGAAGTAATCATAATGTTTTATTTTCAATTTCAAATTAATTTTCACAATTATAATTTCACAGTCTTACTCACAATAATCTTATACTTTTCTTCAAAAATTCCTGCTAATTTTTCCAAATCATCTTCCAGACAAAGCACCTTTACATTAGGCCCCGCATCCATCGTAAAATAGCATTTTTCTCCATTATTTCTCAAATTTTTTACAAAATCCATTGCTTCGTAAGTTTTTTCATTAAAATACGAAAATGGTGGATTTGCAGTTTCAGTTGTTTTGTGCATTCTAAGAGCATTCTCTTCTGTCAAAATTCCTACTTTTTCTAAATCATTTTCAGCAAGATATTTTTTCATATTTACAAAGTCAATTTCCGATTGTTTTACCCACTCATCAAAATATGTTGAAGTTTTGGCGCAAAGCTCCATTCCATTTCGGCTTGAAATTTCCTTTTTATTTTCATTCAGCACAAGCACAATCATTGCCAGTTTCAAATCTGTCTTTACCTCATAAATTTCTCCAGTATCCTTATCCCAAGCCGCAACAGGTCCAAAAAAGCTTCTCGAAGATGAACCAGAACCAAATTTTGAAATTTGTGCAAGTTCAGATTGCGTATAGTTTTTTCCAAAAAGTTCATTACATGCTTTTATTACAGCCGATAAACCGCTTGAACTGGAAGAAAGTCCCGCAGCCGTTGGCATATTATTTGTTGTAGAAATTTTTACCTTTTGACTTCTATTTCCCCTAAACAAATCCACAACCTTACTAATTTTTTCTGTATGCACACTATCCTGCAATTCTCCATTCAAATAAAACAAATCTGTCATGTCTGAATATTTATCTTTATAATTTTCGCTTTTTATTTCTTTTTCAACTGCAATTTTAATATCGCTATCATTTATAAATTCCATCTCTGTTTCTGTAAACATATCGTTAAGAGTCAGGGAAATGCTGCTTGTAGAAGGTATCATTTTTTCTGCATTTTTTTTTCCCCAGTATTTTACAATCGCAATATTAGCATAAGATTTGACTTTTACCATTTTTTCTCCTTTATTTTCTTCTCTTTAAAATTATTTGATTATCTCTCAAATTATATTTTATATTTAATTTTTTTTAACATAATTCCATTAAATTTTCTCCATCCAAATATTTTCCGCTCCACATTTTATCAGTCCTTCTTTTATCTTTTCTACAATATCCAAATTTTTTGCAAGTGCAATTACACAGCCTCCTAATCCTCCACCAGAAATTTTTGCTCCACTTGCTCCATTTTCAATTGCTGTTTTTACAAATAAGTCTGTTTTTTCAATGGTTATGTTCAAATTTCTGAGTTCTATGTTTGCCTTTGTCATAATTTTCCCTATTTTATTGACTTTTTCTTCTTTGGATTGAATATTTTCAGTTAAGATTTTAGCCATTTCATCTGTCAATTTTCCTAATTTCTTTAAAGAACTGTCAGCATTACTTCCTAAATTTTTAACATTCTGAATTGCTTCGCTTGTATTGCCATAAATTCCTGTGTCTGCAATTACAAGGTATGCATCAAGATTTAAGTCAATGTATGAAAATCCCTTGTTCTTTATAAATTTTATGGCTTTGTCGCTAAGGCAAGTTTTGGCATCCAGTCCGCTTGGTGTACTGTGGGCTACAATTTCTGCCGTGTGAACCAGTTTTTCCAGCAATTCATCTTCCAAATTTTCTCCAAAATAATCAAATACAGCACGAATTGCCACAATACTTACTGCCGCTGAAGATCCCATTCCACGTTTTGGAGGGATTTGAGAGGTAACTTTATATTTTATTTTTGCATTTTCTTTTTTTAAATATTTTAACGCAGTAAAAAGAGCAACTGAAAGAGTATCTGTCTTATTATGGAAACAGCTGCTTTTGGCTTCTTCCACAATACATTCAATTCCAATTTTTTTTAGTGGAATAGCGATGGCAGGATAGCCGTAAACAACAGAATGTTCTCCAATTAATATTATTTTACTGTGTGATTTTCCGATACCTTTTTTCATCGTATTTTCCTTTTTTTTACTAAAATTATACAAATTTATTATACTAGAAAAGTTATAATAATCCAATACCTTTTTATATATTTTCAAACTTTTTCAAAATCAAAAAAATTAATAAAATCTAGAATTTGAATAGAATACTATAGCTTTTTTAGTACAAATAAATAAAAAAACTCCAAGTTCATAAAAGACTTAGAGTTTTTATTGTGTTCTCAAACCTAATAAAATTAAAGTAATGAGAACTAAACTAATTTTGACGGGTACAGTCATAGCTTTTGAGTTTAATTTAAAATTTTTATAGTTTTATTTTTAACCTGCAAGAAGTTTTGCACCAGTTAAACGTAATCCTCTATATCCATTACCTTCAAAATAAATTTTGTAAGTATATCCGCTTGAAACAGAAGATAATCTACCACTTGTAAATTGGAATGTTCTTCCTGATTCGTTGCTTCTGCAAGTTACAGATCTACTTGTTTTACTTGTAACGTGGCATTCGTTAACAAATCTTGAAAATCCTAATGCTCCAAATGCTAAACATCCTACTAAAATTAATTTCTTCATGCTAATCAGCTCCTTTTTAAATTTTTTATTATACTGTTATTTATTATAGTATATCATATAAGTTTAAAAAATTCAAGTATTTTTTTAATTTTTTTTGAAACAATTTTGTTTATTATGTATAATTACGATTTTTTAATTGTGGATAATAAAAAAGAGCATTTATAAAGTCATGCTCTTGTTATATTTAAATAATTTGTTTTACCGTAATTTATATTATTTGGAATAAATATGTATAATTTTTTTTCATAGTGTTAGTTTTTGAAGTTTTGACAGTTCTAAAGAATTTGTAAATTATCTTCTTCTGCCTCTCATAAAGCCGCCACCACCAAATCCTGGAATACCGCCGCTATTAAACATTTTCATCATTTGTTTCATTTGTTCAAATTGTTTTATCAATTTATTTACGTCGTTTACTTGAACTCCGCTTCCTTTGGCAATTCTCATTTTACGGCTTCCGTTTTTTAGAAGTTTCGGATCACGTCTTTCCTGAACTGTCATTGAAAAAATGATTGCTTCAACTTTTTTCATTTCCTTTTCAGCCATTCCCATGTCAATCATGCTAGTGTCAACTCCAGGTATCATTTTCATAATTCCAGCAATTGATCCCATTTTTCTTATCATTTTAAACTGCTTTAAAAAATCTTCAAAATCAAACTGGTTCTTTCTAAATTTTTCTTCCATTTTCTTGGCTTCTTTTTCGTCAATAGCTTCCTGTGCCTTTTCTACAAGCGAAACTACATCTCCCATTCCAAGAATACGCGAAGCAAGCCTGTCAGGATGAAATGGTGCAATATCGTCCAGTTTTTCCCCTTCACTTATGAATTTAATTGGCTTTCCTGCAACTTCCTTTACTGAAAGAGCTGCCCCTCCACGAGTATCTCCGTCCAGTTTTGTAAGTACAACTCCAGTAATATCAAGCTGTTCGTTAAACTCTTTTGCCACATTAACCGCATCTTGCCCAGTCATTCCATCAACTACAAGCAAAATTTCATTTGGATTAAAGCAATCCTTTATATCCTGCAATTCATGCATAAGCTGTTCGTCAATGTGCAATCTTCCCGCCGTATCAATAATCACGTAAGTCGCATGCTCTGTCTTTGAAGCTTCAATTCCCTGTTTTACAATTTCCAACGGATCTATACTCTCATCAATCGTAAATACAGGAACTTTCACTTGCTCTCCCAGCACCTTCAATTGCTTTTTTGCAGCAGGTCTATAAACATCTGCCCCAATCAAAAATGGCTTTTCCCCTTTTGATCTCAAATGCTTTGCCAATTTTCCAGAAAACGTAGTTTTTCCAGCTCCTTGAAGTCCAGAAAGCATTACAATAGTAGGATTTTTATCAGCCTTAGCAATCGAAACATTGGAACCACCAAGCACTTCCACTAGTTCGTCATTTACAATCTTAACAAATTGTTGTGTAGGATTAACTCCGCTAATAACCTGTTCTCCCAATGCCTTTTCTCGAATCTTTGCCACAAAGTTTTTAGCCACACTGTAATTTACATCCGCTTCAAGCAATGCCAGTCTTACTTCCCTCAAAGCATCTTTCATATTGTTCTCAGTCAATTTCCCCTGTCCACTGACTTTTTTAAATATATCTTTAAATCTATCTCCTAAATTATTAAACATTATTGATTTTTCTCCTTGTTTTTATATTTTTTAATGTATATTAATAAATCGCTTCAAAAACAAAATAATAAATAAAAATAAATCTAGAATTTGAGTAAAAAATCTAAATTTTTATGTTTTGTTTTAAAGTGACTTTACTGTGTTATTTTTTAATTGTGATGGTTATAGGATAACATATTATGGGGAAAAAGACAAGAGATTGGAAAAGGAGGTTTTAGGTTATTTGTTTTTTAGATTTTGATAAATTAAATCAAGACATTTACGTTTGTGTTCAGTTTGAGGATGAACGTATAAATTTAGAGTGATGTTTATGCTTGAATGTCCTAAGAACATTTTGTTTAATAATTATTTTTCTTTTAACAAAATAAATTTTTAAGTTTTAATAAACCGACGAAGCTTTTATTTGTTCAACTACAACTGTTTGATGACTGCAAGGAGGAGTTTCGGAGTTGGGAAAATAAAAGTCGTAGTCTAGCCATAGGTACAGGATTTGCGGCAATGAAGAAGCCTGCGAAAATAAATAAAGAAAAAACATAATAAAAATAGTAAAAACTGTTATTAAACAAAAGACTATTAATTTCATTTGTAAAATATGGAAAACATAATAAAAATATTTGATTTTATGGTATAATATTCAATGAAAAAAATTTTGGATTAAGTATCAAACTTTGTTAAAAAATGGGGAAATAAAAAGTTAATTGAGGTTGTAAAAACTAAAATGTAGAGGATATTGAAAAAATGGAAAATTCAGCGAAAAAATTTATTGAAAAGATAAATGAAGTTTTGGCAGAAAAAGAGAATGCTGTGGTAAATATCATTAATGATAAATTAACCATATCAGTTTTTACGGCATTGGAAAAAAATTTAAAAAATGTGAAGGAAATAAATTTTATTATAAGAGATACAAAGTTTATTCCTAAAAATGATGAAATATCAAGAGAATTTGAGATAACGCCTAATGATATTTTGTATAATTCTTATGATATAAAGGAAAAAAATAAGTTAAAGCATTTTGCTGAGGCAAAGGCTATGTATGATTTTATAAAAAATAACGTAAATGTCAGAAAAGTAAAGCCATATCAGAAAGTAAATGGGAATATTTTAATAATTGATGATGATTTTATGATTCAGGGGACGTCATCACTTGAAATATATGAAAAAAGGGCAAATCGCTATGATTTTGATACAACAATAAAAGGAGAAGCAGAAAAATCCCAAATACTTGGCATGTCGAGAATATATGATGAAATTTGGAATAATAATGATGTAACACAGGATTATAAACAGGAATTATTAGAAAGCCTTGAATTTGTTTATAAAAATTATAATCCTGAATTTTTGTATTACTTCACGTTAAATGAACTTTTTGGAGATAAGCTAGACAGTGGAGTTGAGAGATTTGAAAATGATAGTGATAAATTTAAAAAGACTGAAATTTGGAATTCACTTTTTGATTTTCAGAAAGACTGTGTCGTTTCTGCTATACAAAAACTTCAGAAATATGGAGGATGTATAATTGCTGATTCAGTAGGATTGGGAAAAACATTTGAAGCACTTGCTGTGATTAAATATTTTGAAATAAGAAATGATAATGTATTAGTTCTTACACCGGCAAAACTTTATGATAACTGGCGTTCTTTTACAGGAAATTATAAAGATAGTTTTTTGAATGAAATGTTTAATTATAAAATTATGTTTCATACAGATTTATCAAGAACCAAGGGAGAATCAAAATCAGGTTATGAACTAAGCAGATTTGACTGGTCAAAATTTGATTTAGTTGTGATAGATGAGTCACATAATTTTAGAAATCGGATTGCTAAATATGATGAGAATGATGAATTAATAATGAATAGATATTTTAAACTACTTCATGATGTAATAAAAAGTGGTAAAAATACGAAAGTCCTTTTATTGTCTGCAACTCCAGTAAATAATAGTCTTGTAGATTTAAAAAATCAAATTTCAATTATAACATCAGATCATGATGATGCATTTAGTGAACAAGGTATTTCGAGTGTGGGATATTTACTGAAAAAAGCGACACAAGTTATAAATGATTGGGAAAAAGAAGGAAGTCAGAAAAAAGATGAATTACTGGATAACTTGCCATCAGATTTTTATAAACTGCTAGAAATGATGACAATATCAAGAAGTAGAAAACATATTACAAATTATTACGGAACAAAAAATATAGGTAAATTTCCTCAAAAGAATAAGCCAATTACATATTATCCAGAAATTGATAGTCAAAATCAGTTATTGAATTTTAAAAATACAAATTCTATTTTAGAAGAATTAAATTTATCAGTTTACACACCAACTAAATTTATAAAAAGTGAAAAATTAAATTATTATATCAATAAGTATAAGTTATCAGGAAATCGTGGTGGGAAAATGGATTTTGATACACAGTCGAAAGGTCTTGTATATTTGCATAGAACAAACTTGTTTAAAAGATTGGAAAGTTCAGTTTTTTCATTTTCTGAAACCTTGAAAAGATTGATTGAAAATATTGACCAGACAATAGAAAATTTAAATAAGGGACAGCAGATTGAAGAAAATCTTGATGTGGAAAATGAAGATGAAATCTATATTGAAAGAAGTAAATATGAAATAAAGGTAGAAGATTTGAGAATAAATGCCTATCTTGAGGAGTTGTATAACGATAGAGATATTGTAAAAAGAATATATGATGAAACATTGATTTTATTGAAAGAAGATAGGGATAACAAGATTCATGAATTAGAAAAAATTGTAGGAAATAAAGTTGATAACACACCGTATAATCCAGGAAATAGAAAAATATTGATTTTTACAGCATTTGCCGATACAGCAAACTATATCTATTCTAAGTTGTTAAAAAAATTTGAGAGGAAAAATATTAGCATTGCAAGTGTTACAGGTAAAGGAGTAAAAACTTCAAATAAAAAGGTAAAAGAGGATTTTCACAGTATTTTGAGTGCATTTTCGCCAAAATCTAAACTAAAGATTGAAATTCCTCAAGATGAACAAATAGATATTATAGTTGCAACAGACTGTATTTCAGAAGGACAGAATTTGCAAGATTGTGATACGGTAATAAACTTTGATATTCAATGGAATCCTGTGTCACTTATTCAGAGATTTGGAAGAATAGATAGAATTGGAAGTAAAAATGATAATATACAAATGATTAATTTTTTCCCAAATGCAGATTTGAATGAGTATTTAGATTTGGAGAGAAGAGTTAAAGGGAAAATGACAACATTAAATATAGCTTCTACTGGGGATGAAGATATGCTTAATCCTGAAATGAATGACTTTAATTTTAGAAAAAGACAATTAAAAAAACTGAAAGAAGAAGTAATTGATATAGAGGATACAAATGAAAATATTTCATTGACAGACCTTAATATGAACGAATATCTGTATGAACTTTCAAATTATGTGAATAATCATAAGGAAATAAACAAAATACCAAAAGGAATTTATTCTGTAACCGAAGGTGAACAAAAGGGAGTGTTGTTCTGCTTTAAACATAGTAAAAATGATGCTAAACCTAAAAATGACAGTTCCCTTTATCCTTATTACCTGATTTTCGTGGATAACAATAAAGAAATTTTATTTAAAAACAGTCAGGCAAGGGAAGTTATAAAACTTTTCAGACAGCTATGCTATGAGAAAAATGAAGTTCAGGAAAAAATTTTAAAGGAATTTTTTAAAGATACGAAAAATGCTACTGAAATGGGATTTTATTCAGAATTGCTTAATACTGCGGTAAATAGTATAAAAGGTGAAGAGGAAGAAAAGGCTGTTCAGACAGTGTTTGACTTTTCAGGATTTAATAACAATTTTAAAGATGACACAACAGATGATTTTGAGTTGATATCTTTTCTGGTGGTGGGTTAAATGATAAATATGCCGGAAAGATATGAAATTAATCAGGAAATAAAATTGAAAAATCTTATTCTAAAGGAATTTAAGCCTATTGAAAAAAAGAAAATAAAAGAATATATAAAATCAGTAACATTGAAATATATGATAAATGATGAGGAGATTCCAAGTGTAGAAGATGAAAAATATAATTTTAAGGTAATTCAGTATTTTGATTTTGAAATAACTGATATAAAAAAAGCTGGATTTCTTGCCAATCTATATCAAGAATCAATTAAATCGCCATGTATATTAAGATTTTACGATAATTCAAAAGAGTTGTATTCACTAGCTTTAAAAAGATTAAATCAAAATGATAGAAATGAAATAGTAGTTACAGATACTGTAATGACTGAAACATTTGATTTGTCAATGTCAGGTTCAGCAAAAAGGGAAGTGGAAAGAGTTTTAGACTATTCTAAAATCCTGAATCGAACTAACAAAGTTAATTTTTATTCAGAAATATTTATAAAAAATTACATTTTAAAAAATCGGAAGTATTATCAAAAGTCAGGAAATATTTTAGAAAGTTTAATATGGTATGACAGAAACAAAACGATTAATGTTTTTGAAAATTTTAAAAATCTTGTGATGTACAAGGAAAAAATAAAATCAACTATTAGAAATAGTGAGAAAGTAGAAATTAATAAAAAAATCAGAGAGATAATTTCTGAATTGGATAAATATTAGAATTTTGGAGGAAAAATGGAAAATAATAAAATAAAAAAAGAGATAAATGACATAGTAAATGACAATTTAAAAGCACTGGAGCAATTATTTCCATCTGCTGTAAAGGATGGACAGCTGGATATAAAGGCATTGAAGGAAGAGCTGGGAGATTTTGAAGAAGTAACAACTGAAAAATATGAGTTAAACTGGTCAGGGAAACAAAATGCAAAAAAAATAGTACAGCAGGGAATTGGAAACAAAACATTGAAATTTGTAGCAAAAGATAGTAAAAATGCTGATACAACAGAAAATATCTATATCGAGGGAGATAATCTGGAAGTATTGAAACTGTTAAGACAGAATTATTACAACTCAATAAAAATGATATATATTGACCCGCCGTATAATACAGGAAATGATTTTGTCTACAATGATACTTTTAAAATGGATAAGGAAGAAAGTGACAAGGCAGAGGGAATAATATCAGAAAATAACGAAAAACTGCAAAAAAATCAGAAGTCAACTAACAGATACCATGCAAACTGGCTGAATATGATGTATCCAAGATTGAAACTGGCTAGAGATTTACTTACTGATGATGGCGTTATATTTATAAGTATTGATGATAATGAGCAGGCTAACCTGAAGAGATTGTGTGATGAGATTTTTGGGGAGGAGAATTTTGTAGAAATATTTAGTTGGCAAAAAACTTCAACACCTCCTAATTTATCTAAGAAAACTAAAAAAAGTGTGGAATATATTTTATGTTATCAGAAAAATGAATGTAAAACTTTAAAAGGACTAGTAAAAGAAAGTAAAAGTACTAATGGATTAATGAATCAATCAAATTCAATAGGAACTTTGGTATTTCCGCATGAAAGTGTTGAAACTTCAATAAAAAATGAGAAGTTAGAAAAAGGAATATATGGAACAGAGAGTTATGTTATAGAACTTTTAAGTGATGTAGAAATTAGGAATGGAAAATTTTTGAATGATATAATATTAAAAGGGAAATTTAAATGGAGTCAAGATTATTTAGAAGAGCAAATAAAATTAGGAACAAAAATTTTTATAAAGACAAAAGCATTGTCTCCATCATATGAAAAAGAAGAATACGATCCTGAAAAACCATGGAATATAATAGATAAAAATTTTGGCGTTGGAACAAATGAGAATGCTTCAGATGAATTAGATAATTTATTTTATAAAAATTTTTCAGATAAATTATATCCAAAACCAACAAGTTTAATTACATATTTATTAAATATGTTAGAATTAGAAAACAACATTATTCTTGATTTTTTCTCAGGCTCAGCAACAACAGCTCATGCCATTATGCAGTTAAACAGTGAAGATGATGGAAACAGAAAATATATAATGGTTCAGTTACCTGAAACTACTGATGAAAAATCAGAAGCATTTAAGGCAGGGTATAAAAATATAGCAGATATTGGAAAAGAAAGGATCAGACGTGCTGGAGAAAAGATAAAACAGGAAATAGAAGAATATAATTCTAATTTGAAACTGGAAGAAGAGCCTAAAAAAGTTCCAGATATTGGATTTAAAGTATTTAAAGTAGATGATACAAATATAAAATGGTATGACTTGGAAAATTTCAATGAAGAAAGTCAATATTCTTTTGATGACCCTGATTCATTGGATTTTGTACTTGGAAGCAATGATATTGATATTGTTTATGAAATAATGTTAAGACAGAATGATGTTCCGTTGTCAGAAAATCTGGAAGTGTTGACAAATATTGGAAATAGAACTTATCTGTATGCAAGTACATATCTGATTTGCCTTGAAACAGAAATAACAGAGGAAATGGTAGAAAAATTAGCTTCATTAGAGCCGTTACCAATAAAATTTGTATTCAGAGATTCAGCATTTAAGGATAATATTTCATTGAAGGATGAGACTTTTAGGAAGTTGAGAAGTTTGATTGAGAGAAATTCGGGAGAGAGTAAGGTTAGTTATAGGGTTGAGTTTATTTAAGGGAAGGAAATTAGGAAGGAAATAGATTTAAAAATGGAAGAAAATTTTGAAAAAAAATTAGAAAATTTATTAAATGAGATTCAAAAATTTTCGGATGAAGTTAGATTTGAATATGATTTAGGAACTATGAAAATATTAGTTTGTGAAACAGAAAAAGAATTTTGGGAAAAATATTATGAATTTTATAATAAAAATGGAAATTATGCAAAATTTTTAGAATATAAAGAAAAGTTTAAAGATATAAATAATGAACTTTCTAATGAAAATAAAAATATTCAAATTAATGAAACAATAGAAAAAATATACAACACATTTGATTACATAACATATATATTAAATATATATGAAAAACAATTAAGAGAAAATGAAATAGATTACGGATTGAAAAAAATAAAGAAGTATAAAAATATTTTTCAAAATCAGAGAGCACAGATAGAATATTTAAAGAAAAATTATAAAAAAATATCAGATGAACAAAAAGAATACGATAGAAAAATATTAGAAATAATGGGGGTATTTTTAACAATTTTTTCTGTAATAGGATTTGGAGTTTCAAGTATTGCTAAAGAAAATACAAATATTTCAACTGTATTTATGATTTATGGTGTTATTTTAATGACTATGAGCAGTCTATTTTATCTAATTAATTTTGATAAAAATTTTAAAGAGAAACTTTTAAAAATATCAGTTCCATTGATGATTGGAATATTATTAATAATATTTGGAAAATATATACTATAAAGTAATCTGTCAGAGCATTTTTAGGTGCAGTCGAAACTGTTTGAGCATAGCGAGTTTTTCGGCTGTGCATAAAAATGTCGTAGACTAGCGTGGGTCAAGGGAGAAGGCGATGTTCTCCCTTGTTAAAGAATGGACAATGACAACTAAATAAAAGAGACAAAAAATCATTACAAAGAAAGGACAGTTAAAAATGATTGTAAATCTATTTATGGGATTAATTTTAATGGCTTCTACATTTCTTACAGGTGGTTTGGGTTTAGGCATAATTTATATTATGGAATACTTTAGAAAGAAAACGAAAGAGAATACAGGAAAAGAAAATGAGTTATTGTTCATTATTTTAGGTTTAATAATTTATATGATATATCAGTTTTGGTTTTACATAATGCTTGAATCGGAAGGAATTATTTCTTTTTACTGGTCAACATTAGGTAGTTGGATTTATTTTGAATTTTCTAAAATTGGAATGCTAGAGAATATGAAGAAAACAGGTGGAGATACAAGTTTTCTCGATAAAAATAAATATTTGCTTTATTTAATTTTGGTAATATTTTGTATTATTAATGTTATTGTGTATGAGTGCATTAAATAAAAGAAATGACTTTAATACAATGTATGTATATTGTATATTTTTTGTAAAGAAAATAATTGACAAAATGAAAGTTATGGAGTATACTTGCAATTAAGGAGAGTGATTAATATGGCACAGGCAATGATTAATTTTCGTATTGATGAAAATATCAAAAAAGAAATGGAAAAAATATGCCGTGAAATGGGAATGTCAATGACAACTGCATTTACGATATTTGCCACTAAAGTTACTAAAGAAAAAAGAATACCTTTTGAAATTACTGCAGATCCGTTTTATTCTGAAAGTAATATGAGATATTTAGAAAAAGTTATTGCAGATATTGAATCAGGAAAAGCAAAATTAGTAGAACATGATTTAATAGAAGAATAAAGAAAATCCTTTTATTGCTTTAATCTTTAGATTATATGTTAGAAATCCAATTGACACTCTAAAATATATATGATATTATAAAAATGAAAATAAAAATAAGATTAAAAAAAGGGAGAGTGGTAATTATGGCTACAGAAAGTATATTACTTGATGCTTTGAGAATTCCAGCAAGATATGCAGATGAAGTACTGGAAGCAATGGAAAGTAAAAAGAAAGTTAAGAAACTTGATGTTGATTTTGAAATTGTAGATGACCCAGAAGAAATTTTGAGGATAGCAAAGAATTTTGGATATAAAGAAAAAGAGTGAAACTATATCATTGCAGAAATTAAGAGAAAAATTGAAAGACGATGACTTTATAAAAGAAAAAATTTTAAAGACTTTTAGAAGTAGAGATAGAAATAGTATTGAGGATTTTCTACATAATAAAGCTATAGATTTTGAGAAAAAATCACTTTCTGCAACACATATTATTTACAATAAAGAGGGAACGGAAATATTGGGGTATTTTACATTTGCAAATAAGAGTTTAATTATTGAAAAAGAAAATTTTCTTAGTCTTAGTAAGACACAGCAGAAAAGATTTTCACAGAGTGGAAGAAGATTGAAAGACGGAAGTTATGTTGTAAACAGTTTTTTGCTGGCACAAATAGGGAAAAATTATAATGTTTCTGATAAAAATATGATAACAGGTAATGAAATAATATCGCTAGCACATGAATTATTATTAATTGTGAAAAAAATTATAAATACAAAATATTTATGGCTGGAATGTGAAGATAACAGTTCACTGATAAGATTTTATTCAAATTATGGGTTCAATCTGATAAAAGAATTTAGTTCAGAAAACAAATTAAGAACAATGATACTAAGATTAGATAATTTTTAAAAATAAAATTTTTAAAAGTCTCTTTTATCAAAAAAGATAATTGAGGCTTTTTTATTGTCAAAAAAGAAGGAGGAATGTAAATGTCAAATAAAATAATATTTCAGTTTGATGATAATTTGGAATATCAGAAAAAGGCGGTAAACTCTGTTGTAGAGTTATTTAGAGGATTGCCAAAATCGTTGGATAATATTTATGCTGAAAGAATAAGAAAAACAAGACTTATGGAAAAAGATCCTGTGAGAAATATTGATATTGTTAGAGGGAATAAACTTTTTCAGAATTTGAAAAAAGTTCAGTTGAAAAATGGACTGTTTACCAATGAAAAGGCTTACAGCAAGCACGAGCGAGATTTTACAGTCGAGATGGAAACTGGAACTGGGAAAACTTATGTTTATTTGCGTACGATATTGGAGTTGCACAAGGAGTATGGATTTAAGAAATTTATGATTGTAGTTCCATCTGTTGCGATTCGTAAAGGGGTGGAAAAATCTATTGAACAATTAAGGGAGCATTTTAAAAGGCTATACAATGTGGATTTATCAAAATACAGTTTTATTTATGACAGTAATAATTTAGGAAAAGTAAATAATTTTGTGGAAGAGAATAATTTGAGTATCTGTGTTATGAATATTCAAGCGTTTAATAAAGATACGAATAAAATTCGTAAGGATGATGAATATGATAAAAATTTATGGAGAGATATAAAATTTGTAAGGCCGATTGTGTTAATTGATGAGCCACAGAAAATAGAAGGAACAGCAAATAAAAAATCTCAATCATTGAAGGCAATAGATGAACTAGAGCCGTTATTTACACTTCGTTATTCGGCTACACATAAAAATCTGTATAATCAAGTTTATAAATTAGATTCTTATGAGGCGTATAAAAAAGACTTAGTAAAAAAAATTCGGGTAAAAACAATAAATAGTGTGATTTCTAAAGATTTTCCATATATTAGATATACTTATTTTACAAAAGATTACAAGGCAAGGATAGAAATGTTTTCTCAAGAGCAAGGGCAAAGTATCAGATTTAGAAGTTTTGATGTGGAAAATGGTTTTTCGTTGTATGAACTTTCTGGAGGATTGCCTCAGTATAAGGATATGTTTATTGCAGAACAGCCACATAAAGAGAAGGCATTGAAAATTGCTTCGGTTAATGGAGATATTGAACTGAAATTGGGGGAAAGTAATAAAAAATTGGAAGATAAGGAGATTATCCGTATTCAGATAAATCTTGCGATAGACAATCACTTTAAAAAGCAGTTTGAAATTTTGGAAGAAGGGAAGAGAATAAAGAGTTTGACACTGTTTTTTATTGATGAGGTTAAGAAAGTTAGGGATAGTGGGGCTTCTGATGGGAGAGGAGTCTATTTGAAAATATTTGACGAAGAATATTTAAAAATTGTGCAAAAGTATAGGGAAAAAATTGAGAAATATAAAAATTATTTTCCACATTATGAAGATGTGAATTTAGTGAGAGAAGGATATTTTGCATTGGATAAGAAAAAAAAGGAAGTTGAGGTGGAATATAAGAAAGAAAACGAAGTGAAGGCAAAATCGCAAGAAGACATTGACAGAGGGATTGAATTAATACTGGAGAAAAAAGATGAGCTGATTTCATTTAACGAGCCACTTGCCTTTATTTTTTCTCATTCGGCACTTAGGGAAGGATGGGATAATCCGAATGTGTTTACATTGTGTACATTGAAAAATGGAAGTAGCGATATAGCCAAAAAGCAGGAAATAGGTAGGGGACTTAGACTTCCTGTAGATGTTAATGGAAATAGAAGTTTAGATAAAAATGTAAACGAACTTACTGTAATTGCAAATGACAGCTATGAAAACTTTTCAAGAATGCTACAGGAAGATTTTAACAAAAATATAAATAAAAATGAAGTTACATCGGATCTTTTACTTATTACACTTGAAAAATCAGGAATTCCTAAAATAAAGATTACTTCGGAACTGGTGGATGAATTTAAGAAGGAATTAATCGAAAATAAAGTGATGGATTCTAATAATGTCCTATTAAAGAAAACAGAAGAAATAGATGTTAAAAAAATTGAATTTTCAAATGAAACTTTGAAAGAACATTCTATACAAATTGCTGAAAATTTTGTAAAATATATGGTGGAAAAAGGTTCAAATCGTATCGAAATTGCAAATGGAGATAATGAACCGATTATTAATAAAAGAAGAACATTTATTTCTGAAAAAGATTTTGAAAATCTTTTTGAAGAATTAGGGACAAATCTTAGTAAAAAAGCGATTTATAGGTGTAAAATCGATAATGAAAAATATATAGAAAGTAGTATAAAAAAAATAAATAACTACATAAGCAATTTTGATTTGAAACAAATTGTGGAAGTAGCAGAATCTAAAGGAGATTATGATGAGACAGGAAATTTTAATCTTGAAAAAGACAGTAGCGACAAAGAAATAGAAATATCTAAAATTGAAGTGGCTCCAAAAAGTGATTTTGAAATAGCAAATTACATAATGTATCACACAATGCTCCCAAGATTAGCAATATTAAAAATAATAAGTGGACTTGAAAAAGAAAAAAGAGAAGCATTGAATATTCAAGATGTGCTGGAAAATGTAACTGAAATATTGCTTGAAAACTTAAATGAAATGAAAGCTGAAAAAGTTTTTGAATATGAAGTGATAGATGGATATGTGACTGATACAGAGAAAATCTTTGAAGTGGACAATAAAATAAACGAAGAGGATTTTGAAAATAAAAGAAGATTATTCCAAGCTAAAAAAGGTAGTAGAAGTTTAAGTGATTATTATAAACTTGATAGTGATGGTGAAAAGGAATTTGCAGAAAAATTGGAAAACGATGAAAATGTATTGTTATTTACAAAACTCAAAAAAGGTGGCTTTGTAATAGATACTCCATACGGAAACTATTCTCCCGACTGGGCAATCATCTACAGAAATTCTTCAGAAAATAATGAAAACAATGTAGGAATCTATTTTATCGTTGAAACAAAGGCAGATAAAGAAGAAAAGGATTTGACAACTGTGGAAAAAAGCAAAATAAAATGTGGAAAACTGCATTTTGAAGCGATCTCGAAGGAGGTGAAATTTAACTGGGTAAATAATTACGATGATTTTAGAAGAAAATTTGAAATTAAATAAAAACTAATTGAAGGGAGGTGATAAAAGTGAGCGAAAATCACATAAAGACATAAAATTATCGATTGTAAAGATTCTAATAACAATATAGAACAGCAACTATATATTGAACTATTAGAAAATAATAAATAAAAGTAAAGTATTTTTAAAGCATTTAAGACTAAAAAAATAAATGCTAAAATATAAAAAAATTGAAGTGGTAAAATATGGCTAAAAATATAATATATATAATAAAAAAAGGTATTTATTATGGTAAGGTGGTGTATAATTATGGTAATAAATAAAAAATTGTCGGAGTTACGGCACTTAAAAGAAAAAATACTAAACATAGAGTGTAACATAAATACTTTAAAAAACATAAAAGAAAAATTTGCATTCAATATAATAAAACAGAAAAAAGCACAGTTAAAACAATTAAAAATAGAGTTCCAGCAAGTTCAACAGGAATTGCACGAACTGTTGGACAAGGAGATGAAACTATGAGTTAAAACATATGTTTAATAAAATTTAAACGTACAACAAACAGCATTAAGACAAGGGAGAGATATTATGGAAAATTTTAAAAAAAGATTATACGATTATGAGCTAACAGAAATACAGCAGGAAATGGAATTGGCTGGATATAGTGATAGTTTCATATTTTACGTATGCACTCATTTTAAATCATTGTTTGAAAATGCTTATATAGAGAATACAACGGCACTAAAACAATTAAATTATTATAGTGCAGTTGGCAGTATAACATATAATGCAGACAAGTCGCAAATGGACTTGTTGGAGCATTATAGTGATATTAATATATTTTTTAAAAACAATAGTGAATATAAAAAATATGGTTATTTATTTTTTGAAAATGTGGAAAAATTTGAAGTGCTAATAATTGAAAAATTATTTAATGATTATGCTTTAAAGTATGATTATGAAGAATAAAAAAATATTATTGATTATAGATTACCCCGATATCTAAAAAATAATTTCCGAGTAAGAATAAATTTCTAAGTTCTTACTCATTTTTTTATTTACTTTTAAATATAATTGTTTAGATATGTGGATTTTAGAGATGTTTTAAATTTTTAGGTTGAAAAAAAGCAAGAATTATACTATAATAAATAATTATGCGATTAGGCTAACTAGAGCCTAATTTTATTTGACAAAAGAGAGAAAGAAGGAATCGAAATGATAGAAATGATTTTGCCTGATGGTAGTAAAAGACAGTTGGAAAATCCGATGACTGTTGTGGAATTTGCAAAAAGTATTGGGAGCAGTCTTGGGAAGGCAACCGTTGGGGCGATAATTGACGGTGTGCAAGTTGATCCGTCTCATATTATTGACAAATCTGGAACAATTGAAATAATTACTAATACAAGTGAAAAAGGGATAGAAATTATAAGACACAGTGCGGCGCATATTATGGCTCAGGCTGTGCAAAGACTTTTCCCAAATACAAAGGTTACGATAGGGCCTGTTATTGAAAATGGATTTTTTTATGACTTTGACCCAGAAAAACCGTTTACTGAGGAAGATTTAGCCAAAATTGAAGGGGAAATGGCAAAAATTGTAAAAGAAAACTATGAATTTAAAAGAAGTGAAATGACTGCCGAAGAAGCAAAAAAATTCTTTGCTGAAAAAGGTGAAACTTATAAAGTTGAAATAATTGAAGACTTGGGTGCAGATAAAGTTAGCATTTATCAGCAAGGTGAATTTATAGACTTATGCCGTGGAACACACATTCCATCCACTGGCTACTTAAAAGCATTCAAACTAATGTCAACAGCAGGAGCTTACTGGCGTGGAGATTCAAATAATAAAATGCTTCAAAGAATTTACGGAGTAGCTTTTGCAACAAAAAAAGAGCTGGATGACTATTTGACAATGATGGAAGAAGCTGAAAAGAGAGACCACAGAAAATTAGGAAAACAGCTTGACTTGTTCTTTGTGGACGAACATGGACCTGGATTCCCGTTCTTTATGCCAAAAGGTGTGGAATTATTTAATAAATTGCAAGAAATCTGGAGAGTTGAACATAAAAAAAGAGGTTATCAGGAAATAAAAACTCCTATTATGCTAGATAAGGAATTGTGGGAAATTTCTGGACACTGGTTCAATTACCGTGAAAATATGTACACATCGACAATTGATGAAAAAGAATATGCAATAAAGCCTATGAACTGTCCAGGTTCAATAATTGCCTATAAGAATAATTTACATTCATACAAGGATTTACCATTGAAATATGGAGAAATGGGGCTTGTTCACAGACACGAATTTAGTGGAGCTTTACACGGGCTTATGAGAGTTAGAGCATTTACACAGGATGATGCCCACGTTTTCTGTACGAAAGAGCAAATTGAGGAACAAATTATCGAAATTATTGATTTATATGATAAATTCTATACTGTATTTGGATTTGAATACCATATTGAATTATCGACAAAACCTGATAAAGCGATAGGTTCTGACGAAATATGGGAAATGGCTGAAGCAAACTTGAAATCAGCTTTGGAACATAAAGGAATTAATTACAAGCTAAATCCTGGAGATGGAGCATTCTACGGACCAAAAATCGACTTTAAGATGAAAGACTCAATCGGAAGAATTTGGCAATGTGGAACAATCCAGTTAGACTTTAACCTTCCAGCAAGATTTGAAATGAGCTATATCGGTGCAGATGGGGAAAAACACGAGCCAGTAATGATTCACAGGGCAATGTATGGAAGTTTGGAAAGATTTATCGGAATTTTAATCGAACATTATGCAGGAGCATTCCCAACTTGGTTAGCACCAGTACAAGCAAGAATCTTAACAATTTCTGACGAGCAGGTGCCTTTCGCAAAAGAATTGTTTATAAAACTTCAAGATGCAGGAATCAGAGTAGAGCTTGACACAAGAGTAGAAAAAATTGGATACAAAATCAGAGAAGCAAACGGAGTTCAGAAAATACCAGTTCAATTAATAATCGGTAAAAACGAAGTTGCAAACAACGAAGTAAATGTAAGAAGATTTGGTTCACAAGACAGTAAAAATGTATCAGTTGATGAAATTATCGAAACTTTGAAACAGGAATCACATGTTCCATTTTCAAAATAGAAAATAAAGAATAAAATTAAGTAATTTAACTGATAAATAAAAGTCTTTTTTAAAAGTTAAAAGTTATAATACTATGATAGCTTGGATAAAAAGTTTTTAGTTGAAATTTTATAAAAAATGCTAACAGAATTATTCAAGTTGTTAAAATAAAATAATTTTTGAAAAGAAAAAAGATTAAAATAATGAGGTGATTTTTATGAGAAATGATTATGACGAATTAGAAACTTATAATCATAATAACGATGATTATAATGAATATGGCGGACACAGAGAAATGACGATGACTTATGATGATTTGGATAGACTTGTAAGTTCAAAAGTTCGTGGAAGCATGATGTGGATGCTGTTAGGGCTTGTTATAACAGGACTTTTTGGATTTTTTGTATATAATGGGCTTATGACTGGAAATCCGATTGCCATTGGAATAATAAGAATGTACTATGTTCTTGCTGTTATAGAAGTTATAGTTGTCGTTGCGTTTTCAGCATTGATTTATAAAGCAAAATCTAGTACATTAAAACTTATGTTTTTGATATACTCTGCATTAAACGGACTGACACTTTCAGCTATTGGGATTATTTATGCTCCAAGTATTGTAATTTCAGCATTTTTAGGAACATTAGTATTATTTGCAGTTGTGGCTGTCTACGGCTATTTTACAAAAGAAAATCTTACAAAATTTACTCCAATGCTAATGATTGGGTTAATATCAATTGTTTTGGTAAGCTTAGTAAATATTTTCTTGAGAAATAGCGGGCTTGATTTGTTTGTATCAGTTTTAGGTGTAATTGTTTTCACAATTTTCATTGCAGTTGATGTAAACAGAATAAAAAGCAATATTATTGCCTATGCAGTTCAAGAAGATTCAGAAATTTTAAATAAAATTGAAATTTCAGGTGCATTGAGCTTATACCTTGACTTCGTAAACTTATTCTTATCAATTTTAAGAATATCAGGACGAGGAAGAAATTAAAATTTAAGAAACAGTAAAAATGGTAATGACAAAGGGTTATTTTTGGATAAATTGCAGTCCTTAAATAACTCTTATTCTATTTATTAAAGGGGAAAATTTTGAAAAATAATAAAAAAATTGACAATAAAACGGTACATGAGATAGAAAGTTTTATAAACGAAGAAATTCTAGCAAGCAGAATATGGATATTTTCAGGAATTGCAATTTCAATTTTATTATGTATGATATTAAAAAATTATATGATTTTCGAGCTAGCCAACATAATTCAGTCATTAAGAAAGTTAAAACTACCTGATGGGAAAGGAATTTTATTCATAATTTTATTTATACTCGAAATTCTTTTATCTTTTGTCCTGCCCAAAATATTAATAAATAAACAAAAAAAGAATATGAAATCCGCCTTAATAGTTCTATCATTAATAAAGGGCTTAATTCTATCTATTTTCTTCGGAAAACTTTCTTTTTTTGTTACGCAAAAAACTATTATTGCTGGAATAATGCTTGTTTTGGCACTAATATTGCTAGTTTTCTTAATAAAAAAAGACATAAAAAATATACAAATAAAGATACTAAAAAAAGTAGAAACTGACAGTACTGAAATTTTAGAAAAAACAAGATTTTTTTCAGTAGTTGTGTTGTATTCTGACATTGTAAAAGTAGTAATTTTATATCTTTTGCTGATGTTGATAATAAGATAAATTTAGAAAGGAAAGATAATAATGAAAAGAAAAATAGAATGTGTTGAAGAATTTCATAGAATTTATAAACTGGGAAATTCTGATAAACCAATTGGAAAACTTGAAAATGGACTGGAAAAGTTAAGATTTGACTTGATGAAAGAGGAAAATGATGAGTATCTGGAAGCGGCTAAAAGAGGAGATGTCGTGGAAGTTGCAGATGCTCTTGGGGATATGCTTTATATTCTTTGTGGAACAATAATTGAGCATGGAATGCAAGATGTTATTGAAGATGTGTTTGAGGAAATTCATAGAAGTAATTTGAGCAAGCTAGATGAAAATGGGAAACCAATTTATCGTGAAGATGGAAAGGTAATAAAAGGACCAAATTATTTTCCGCCAAATTTAAAACAATTTTTTGAAAAATAAGAAAAATTTGTGAAATAAAGTAAAAAATATGGATAATAACTTGTAAAAATTTAGAAAATGTGATAAAATAAAGACCGATATGTAAAAAATAATTTTAACTGAACATATAATTTATAAAATAGTTAAGTTATACATTAAAAGAAAGAGCAGTAAAAGACTGTATCAGATTAAAAATAGAAAGGAGAGCTACTAAAGTTATTTAGTAGATGTGAATAATTATGCAAAGATGTGAAGTTTTTGGAAAAACAGTAAGCCACGGAAATAGAGTAAGTCACTCTCACAGAGCTACAAAAAGAATTTGGAGACCTAATTTACAAACAATGCTTTTAACTATTAATAATGAAGAAGTTAGAGTAAGAGTTTGTACAAAAGCAATGAAAACATTAAAAGGGAAAAATGTTGATCAAGTTAAAAAAATCTTGTTAAAAAATAAAGAAACATTAAGTCCTAAAATTTTAAAAGTATTAGCAAAGTAAGTTTTTAATAACTTACTTTTTTGTGTGTACCCGTAGCTCAACTGGATAGAGCGTCTGACTTCGGATCAGAAGGCTTGGGGTTCGATTCCTCACGGGTACGCCATTTTTTTATATAAAAAAAAATCAGTACAATAACATACAAATACAATATTTTTTCATATGTTATTGACTGAAGTAAATAATTTTTTTCAAAATTAAATTTTTATATTTCCTTAAATAGCTTCTTTAAACATTACTGAAAATACGATAATTAATAAGATACAGCATGCTAATAATGACAATTCACCATATATTCCGACTAAAACCATGCAAAGAAGCGCACCGACTAGAAAAAATAAATCTAATCCAATATATATCCAAAAATTTTGTAAAAATGATGTTTCTTTTGTATTTATATATTTAAATAGATTTTCCATTCCGCTTCGCAGGTTTCCTGTACATATAGTAGTTGCTCCTGCCATTCCTCTAATTTTTTTGAACCCTTGGTATTGAATTGCAGCGATAAATGACATAATTATGTTTATTGGCATATTCCATTTTCCACTTGGGACAAATGCAATAAAAAACATTATTATGACTTGATAGAATATGACAATTTGCTGCCATCGGAAAATTTTATGTTTTTCAAATTTGATTCGTATAAATTCTGAAAATAATATTCCCATTGTAAATACAAATACTGGAACAAAATAATAAAATGCTTTTCCAAAATTTCCTTTTCCCAAATTTATTGCAAGAAAAACAATATTTCCAGTCTGTGCATTAGCCAACACATTTCCACGTGTAGAAAATGTATATGTGTCCATAAATCCCCCAACCATACATAGAAGCATTGCCAATCGAAATGTTTCTGGAGGATATTCTTCTCCATTAAAGAAAATTTTTTTTATATTTCTTGCCATTTTCATCTCCTTTTTAAAATTTTAAACTTTTTTAAAATTCAAATCCAAAAATATACATATTTTCTCCCTTTTCATCAATTTAATTTCTAATAAAATTAATTTTTTACCAGTTGTATATCAAGGAATCGAATTATATATAAATTTTATATACAAATATTGTATCAAACTTTTTTATATTTTTAAAGTCGTAAATAGTTATAATTTTTAATTTTCCAGAATATCAAATTTATATCCAACTCCCCAAATAGTTTTAATATTCCATTTTTTATGCTCATAATTATCCATTTTTGCACGAAGCCGTTTTATATGGGTATCAACAGTACGGCTTTCGCCAAAATAGTCGAATCCCCAGATTAAATCTAGCAGATTTTCTCTCGTAAAAACTTTATTCTGATTTGTCGCTAGTGTCCACAAAATTTCGATTTCCTTTTTTGTTAAGGAAATTATTTCGTTATTTATTTTTACAGTAAAATTATTTAAGTCAATTTCAAGATTATCAAACGAGAATATTTTTTCGCTGTCATCATTTTTTGGAGTAATCCGACGTAAAATGGCATTTATCCTTGCTATAATCTCTCCAGGTGAAAATGGCTTTACAATGTAGTCATCTGCACCTATTTCCAGCCCCATTATTTTCTCATAATCTTCTCCACGTGCTGTAATCATTATAATTGGAACATTGGAAAATTTCCGCACTTCACGGCATACATCAAATCCATCTTTTTTTGGCATCATAACATCCAGAAGCACAATATCAAATTTATTTTCCTCCACTTCCTTAAGAGCGTCTTCTCCATTGAAAACAGTGCTTACAATAAAATTATTTTTTTTACAGTACTCTGAAAGTATTGATACAATCTGCTTATTATCATCTGCAATTAATACTTTATACATTTTATTTCTCCTTTACGATAAAGTTAAATCCTAAAGTTATTAGTTCAGTCTTGAAAGAAACGGAATATATAGTAATACCGCTTAAAACTGAACTAAAAAATTATGGCTGTTTTACCCAAACTTTAAAATTATTTTTTTTATTGGTTTGATTTTAAAGAAGTTCAAGTATATAATAAAATTTTATCATAAATTTATTGAAATATAAATACTAATTTTTATTATATAGGAAATTTCAGTAAAGTGTGGTATTATTATAATACGAATAAAAATGTAGTATAAATAAGGCGGAAATGGCTATGAAAACATATAACTTGCTTTATGAAAATTTAGAAAATATGAAAATAAAAGGAGTTACAAAAACAAACATTCCAAAATTTAGGAAATTGGGAGTTTTTATACTTTATGATTTGCTTTATTTTTTCCCAAGGGCTTATGAGAATAGAAGTAATCATAAGAAAATTGCGGAAATTCTGGCGGATGAATTTGTGATTTTACAGGGGACAATTGTGAATGTGGTTAATCAGTATATAAAGGCTGGGAGAACTATGTTTCGTGCGGTTTTGAGTGATGATAGCGGAATGATTGAGCTTGTGTGGTTTAATAACAGGTTTGTGAAAAATGGGATTCATATTGGTGATGAGATTACGGTTTATGGAAAAGTAAGAAAGACTGTAAAATTTCAGCTTGTAAATCCTGAGTATAAAAAAATCAATCAAGCTAGTTTTGATATGCATGAACAAAAACAGATATTACCTATTTATCCGTCTACAGAATCACTTAGACAGCAGGTAATCAGAAAAGTTATGGAAAATGCCCTAATGGATTACGGATATTTGTTGCAGGAAAATCTACCAAAGGAATTTTTGCAGAAGGAGAAACTGCTCGGAAGAAAAGAGGCAGTCTTAAATATTCATTTTCCAGAAAGTGAGGAAAAGCAAAGCAAAGCACGGAAAAGATTTATGCTGGAGGAAATTTTGCTTCTGGAAATGGGGATTTTGCAAAATCGTTTTAGTGTAGACAAGGCAAATAAGAATCTTTACAAACTTGAGGATAATAAAAGTCTTGTGAGCAAGTTTATAAAAAGTCTGGATTATGAGTTGACAAAGGCACAGAAGCGTGTAATAAAGGAGATTTATTCTGAATTAAAGGCTGGAAAGATTGTAAATAGGCTGATTCAGGGGGACGTTGGTTCTGGAAAGACGATTGTTTCATTTATAATGCTTCTTTATATGGTTGAAAATAATTATCAGGGCGTAATTATGGCACCTACAGAAATTCTTGCTACACAGCATTATCTGGGAATTGTAGATGAGTTTATGAATCTTGACATACGAGTGGAACTTTTGACTAGGAGTGTGAAGGGAAAGAAAAAGGAAAAATTGCTGAATGAAATAAAAGAAGGACTTGTTGACATTGTGATTGGGACACATTCTCTAATTGAGGACAATGTGATTTTCAAAAATCTTGGACTAATTGTAATTGATGAACAGCACAGGTTTGGGGTAACACAGCGAAAACTTTTACGTGACAAGGGAAATATTGCCAATTTAATTGTTATGAGTGCCACTCCAATTCCACGTTCGCTTGCACTTACAATTTACGGAGATTTGGACGTGTCAATTATTGACGAGTTGCCTGCTGGAAGAAGTCCGATTAAGACAAAATGGATACAAAATGAAATTGACAGACAAAAAATGTATAACTTTATGGAAAAGAAAATGAAAGATGGACGGCAAGTGTACATAGTGTCGCCATTAATTGAGGAAAGTGAGAGCCTGAATGTAAAATCAGCACAGGAAACATACGAAGAGTACATTTCAATTTTTCCAAATAGAAAAATCGGACTTATGCACGGACGGCAAACTTACAAGGAAAAGCAGAAAGTCATGGAACAGTTTAAAAATCACGAACTTGACATTCTAGTTTCCACAACGGTAATCGAAGTTGGAGTAAATGTTCCAAATGCTTCTATTATGGTAATCCGTGACGCCCAAAGATTCGGACTTTCTTCACTTCATCAGCTGCGAGGAAGAGTTGGTCGTGGAAAATACCAGTCCTACTGCTTTTTAGAATCTGAAACAACAAATGAAATTTCAACCAAAAGACTGGAAGTTATGGAAGAAACAACAGATGGTTTCAAAATTGCCGAAGAAGATTTAAAGTTACGTAATTCAGGAGAAATTTTAGGAACAAGGCAAAGTGGAGTATCTGACATGCTTTTTACGGACATTGTAAAAAATGTGAAGGAAATCAAATTTGTACGTGATTTTGTAATGGAATATTTGAAAAAGAATGATGGGAAAATAGAAAATGAATTTTTGAAAATGGATATTTATAGGAAGTTTTTTAATAATGCAGATGATTAACTTTAAATTATTAGTTTTTTTGAAATTTATATTTATTCAAAAATAGTAAAATAAATATTCTGAAGCAAGGGGTCTTGACCCCTTGTGGAAATAAAAAAACTTAGATTATTGCATATATCTAATAGTATTCAGAAAGTAGAAAAAATAATAAATATAAAAATTTAAAAATTAGGAAATTGTAAAAGTAAAAGCATAAAGATTGAATAACAGCTGCATTTATAAATTACAAGGGGTCAAGACCCCTTGTCAGGAAATAGAGAAAACCAAGAAAATCAAACGTTAAAAAATACTGTGTTTATATAAATTTTTATACTTTTACAAATGACTAAACAAGATTTAAAATGATAAGGAGAAGTTTTGTGAAACAGTATTTAGCAGATTTTGGGCTGCTTTTTGTAGGGATATTTTGGGGACTTGGGTTTGTATTTGTGAAGATTGGGCTGAATACAGGAGTTGATCCGTTTTATTTGTCAGCGGTTAGATTTCTTGTGGGAGGGCTTATTCTTTACGGGATTTTCTTTAGGAAAGTTGGTAGATTTACGAAAAAGGATATTTTGGCTGGATTAATAGTTGGAATTTTTCAATTTTTTGGATATGCTTTTCAAACTTATGGGGCAATGCTTACGACTGCCAGTAAAAATGCTTTCTTTACATCAATTAATGTTATAATTGTGCCTTATATTTTTTGGTTTTTGCACAAAAAACGTCCTGATATTTTTGCATTTCTGGCTTCAGTTATTTGTGTAATGGGAGTTGCTGTGATAAGTTTTGACAGGAAGATGAATCTTGCAAATCTTAATTTTGGAGATATTCTGACGATCATAAGTGCAGTATTTTTTGCAGGACAGATTGCTACGAATGGGTATTTCAGCAAAAAAGTTGAGCCGTTAAAACTTGTTGTTATGCAGATGTTTGTAGCTGGAATATTATTTGTGATAAATGTTTTTATTTTTTCAGATATAAGTAAAATTGAAAAACCTGCTGGAATGACGTTAGTTGCAATAATTTATTTAACACTCTTTTCAACAGCGATACCGACAGTATTACAGACATTCTGCCAAAAATATACAACTTCCACAAGAGCTTCAATATTAATGTCAACAGAGTCACTTTTTGCTCCACTTTTTGCATTTTTTATATTAAGTGAGAGATTGTCACTAAGAGTGGCAGCTGGAGCTAGTTTGGTGCTTTTTGCGGTGCTTGTGTCGGAAACAAAATTGGGATTAAAAAAAATTGAGGAATGATAAATAAAAAATTAATTGATGTTTTGTATTAAAATTTATCAAATAATATGATAAAATAAGACGTACAAATAATGAGTTTAAAAGGAGAGAAAAAATAAAAATGAAAATAGTTTTATACGGACACCCAACTTTGCGTCAAAAATCGGAAAAAGTTGATGTGGTTGATGATAATGTAAGGGAGACTCTGGATGAAATGGTTGCCCTTATGAGAAAGGCTAATGGCGTAGGACTTGCTGCAAATCAGGTGGATATTGCGAAAAGATTTTTTGTGCTGGAACACGATGGAGTTGTGAAAAAGGTTATAAATCCTGAGATTTTGGAATTTTCTGATGAAATTGTAGATATGGAGGAAGGATGCTTGAGCATTCCAGGAGTTTTTAAGAAAGTAAACCGTCCTGCGAAAATCAAAGTAAAATATTTGAATGAAAATGGGAAAGAAGTTGTTGAAGAACTTGAAGAAATGTGGTCCAGAGCATTTCAGCATGAATTTGATCACATTGAGGGAATCTTGTTTACAGATAAACTTTCGGTTATGAATAAAAGGTTAGTTGCTAAAAAATTAGATGTTTTGAAAAGAGATTTTACTAAAGGTAGAATTTATAGGGATTTGGACGAATAAAGTCAGGAAAGTGAGAAAAATTAATGAAGACAATATTTATGGGAACGCCAGAATTTGCGATACCGAGTCTGGAAGTTGTGTTTAAAAATACTGATTTACAGCTTATTTTTACAAAAGAGGACAAAATAAACGCTAGAGGAAATAAAATTATATTTTCGCCTGTAAAGCAGTTTGGAATTGACAATGATATTGAAATTATTCAGCCAAAAAAAATGAAGGATGAAGAGGTTATAAACAAAATTAAGGAAATAAATCCTGATTTAATCGTAGTTGTAGCTTATGGAAAAATTTTGCCAAAAGAAATAATTGATATTCCAAAATATGGAATAATAAATGTGCATTCTTCACTTTTACCGAAATATCGTGGAGCTTCGCCTATCCATTCGGCTATTTTAAACGGCGATACGGAAACAGGTGTAAGTATTATGTACATTGAGGAAGGGCTTGATTCTGGAGATGTGATTTTAAAGGAATATTGTGAAATTACTGAAGATGATACGCTTGGAACTTTGCACGATAAATTGAAGGATTTAGGAGCAGCTGGACTTACAAAGGCATTAAAATTGATTGAAAATGGAGAAGTTCAGGCGGAAAAGCAAGATGATAGCAAAGCCACTTTAGTAAAGCCGATTACAAAAGAGCAGGCAAAAATCGACTGGAATAGTACAAAGGAAGTTATTTATAATCAGATTCGCGGATTAAATCCATTTCCAGCGGCACATACTTCCAATGAAAAAGGCGAAAACATAAAAATTTACAAAAGTGAAAAAATTGATAAAAATTACAAAGATGAAAATGAAACTGAAATAGAAAACGGTACAATTGTTGAAATTATCAATAAAAAAGGGCCTGTTGTAAAAGTTGCAAATGGCGGAATATTGATTTTGGAGGCGAAATTTGAAGGGAAAAAACTTCAAAAGGGAGTAGATATTATTAATGGGCGTAAAATGGTGATAGGTGAAAAATTATTGTAAGAAATATTGAGTATAAATTTAATGTTAAAGCAATAATTTTTATGTGAATAGTGATTTTCTAATTTTCATAGGAGGAAATTATGAAATTAAAAAAATTGGAAATTTCTGAAAGAGTTGTTCAAAGATTGACAGAATATTTATCTATTTTAAAAGAGGCTCGAAAACGAGATGATGAAATAAATTCCATTGAGCTTGCAAAGATTATGAATACAACTTCTGCTCAAGTACGTAAGGATTTATCCACATTTGGTGAATTTGGTGTACGTGGCAAGGGCTACGATATTGATAATTTGATAGAAATTATTACAAAAATTCTGGGAATAGATAAAATTAATCATGTTATAATTGTAGGACATGGAAAAATGGGAGAAATGCTTTCTTCAAATGTTGAAGTTCTAGGAGAAGGTTTTAAAATTGTAGGAATTTTTGACAAAGATGAAAATAAAATTGGAAAAATTGCCGAAAATAATTTAGTTATTCAAGATGTAAGAAATGTTGAAGAGTTTGTAAAAAATATGAAAAATGAATTTAACATAAAGATAGATACAGCTATTTTGGCAGTTATAAAAGAGCAGGCACAATTTGCAGCTGAAGAGCTTGTAAAAAATGGAATTTGTGCGATACTTAATATGACGACTTATAAATTGGAATTAAATAAAAATATAAAAGTGGTAGATATGGATATTTCTGCCAAATTACAGGAACTAAACTTTTGGCGAATAAATAGTCCGAATGAAAAGATATAACAATGAAAGGAGAAACTGCTAAATTTGATTAGCAGTAAAGGTATGACTATAATTGACGGAAAGATGCTCTCAGATAAAATTTTGAAAGAAATTGAAGAAGAGCATAGTGAATTACAGACAGGAGTTGGCAGAAAAGCTGGACTTGCGGTAATTATAGTAGGTGAAAATCCTGCTTCACAAATCTACGTAAGAAATAAAATAAGAGCATGTGAAAGAGTAGGATTTCATTCTGAAACAATTAGACTTGATGAGCATATTACAGAAGAAAATTTACTTTTGGAAATTGAAAAATTAAACAATGATAATAATATTGACGGAATTTTGGTGCAATTGCCAATTCCAAAACATATCAATGAATTGAAAGTTATAAATGCAATCTCGGCTGAAAAGGATGTGGACGGATTTCATACAACAAATATTGGAAAAATGATGATTGGAGATGAAACAGGATTTCTGCCTTGCACACCAGCTGGAGTAATTCAGATGTTTGAAGAATACAATATCGACTTGGAGGGGAAAGACGTTTTGGTAATTGGGCAAAGTAACATTGTAGGAAAACCGATGACACTTTTACTTATAAATAAACGTGCAACAGTGCAGGTTTGTAATTCAAAAACAAAAAATTTACCTGAAAAGCTGCAAAAAGCTGATGTTGTAGTAGCTGCAGCTGGTTCGCCTAAATTAGTAAAAGGTTCAGATGTAAAAGAAGGCGTTGTTGTAATTGATATTGGAATAAATCGGGTAGACGGTAAAATATGTGGAGATGTGGATTTTGAAGAAGTTTCACAAAAAGCATCATACATTACTCCAGTTCCTGGCGGTGTAGGACCAATGACAATTGCGATGTTAATAAAAAATACATTCAAATCATATAAACAAAAAGTAGGTAAATAAAATTTAAAAATAAATAAAAAGAAAGTGAGAAAATTTATGAAAGATAAAATTAAATTTATTGAAGAACTAGCTAAAAGCATGAATGAAAATAAAATTGAGGCAGTAAAATATGAAGATAATAACTTTGAAATTTCACTGACAAAAAAAAGAAAAGAAAGAAACGTTATTTTAAGTCGAGCTTTATCTCAGCCACAGCCTTTAGCACAAGCACCAGTAAGTACTGAAGAAGAAGTAAAAATTGAAGAAACAGCAGCACCAGCTGAACCAAAAGAAGTAGCTCCTGAAGAAATTTCAGGAACAAAGATTACGTCACCAATGGTTGGAACTTTTTATGCATCACCATCACCAACAGCTGCTCCATTCGTAAAAGAAGGAGATTCTGTAAAAGAAGGTCAGACACTTTGTATTGTAGAAGCAATGAAACTTATGAATGAAGTAAAATCAACAGTTTCAGGAAAAATAAAAAAAGTATTGGTAAAAGATAAAGATAGTATAAAAAAAGGACAGGCGTTATTTATTGTTGAATAGTTTTCTGCTAAAAATATAAATTGAAAAAGAAGGGATAAAATTTGGAAGAGAAGAGGATTTTGTTAGATGTTATTCTGTTATTGGTTCTATTGTTTTTTACATCGTTTTTATCAGCTGCAGAGTCAGCTTTATCATCACTTAAACAAATTCATTTAAAAAGTGATTCAAAAGAAAAGGAAAAAACTAGGGAAAGTGAACTTTTAAAATTTTGGCTGGAAAATCCAAATGAATTACTTACAACACTTTTATTTATAAAGACAATTTCATATTCTTCAATGATTTTCACAGGAATTTACCTAATAAAGAAACTTTATAAGGAAAACCATTATGTAGGAATATCATTTTTTGTATTAATAATGCTGATATTATTATTTTCTGAAATGATACCAAGATTAATTGCCAGAAATAATATTTACGGGGTTTCAAAAACTTTGATAATCCCATTAAACACTCTAAGAATTATTTTAAGACCGTTAATTCGATTATTTATCTATATTTCAAGATTAATTGTTGGTATATTTAAAATAAAAGTAAAGGATCAGATGTTTGAAATAACAGAAGATGAAATTTTGACATTTTTAAAGGCTGGAACGGAAAGCGGTGTATTTGAAGAAGGCGAAGAGGAAATGATTACTAGCATTTTTGAATTTTCTGAAACGACAGTTAAGGAAATACTGACACCACGAAGAGATGTTTTTGCATTAGAAGCAGAAAGTAAAATTGACGATGTATGGAATGAAATTCTGGATCAAGGATTCACACGTATCCCAATTTACACCGAAACAATCGACAAAATTGTAGGAACAGTCCACATGAAAGATTTACTCCGTTACGATAAGCAAACTGGAGAAAATCCGCCAATAAAGGACTTTATGAAAGAAGCCTACTTTGTTCCAATTACAAAGCCTTTAGTAGAACTGCTGGAAGAATTTAAATTAAAGCAGCTTCATATGGCAATAGTTATAGACGAGTACGGAGGAACTCAGGGAATTGTAACAATTGAAGACTTACTGGAAGAAATTGTTGGAGAAATAAGGGATGAGTTTGATCAGGAAGAAGAAAATATTCAGCAAATTCGTGAAAAAATATTCGATATAAAAGGAGACACGCCTATTGAAGAAATCAATGACAAATTGGAAATAGAAATTCCATTATCTGAAGAGTACGACACTATTTCAGGATATATTCAGGATAAGTTGGGAAAAGTTGCTGATGTCTTTGATCAGGTAAAAGGCGATAATTTTGTATTAAAAGTAACTGATGTAGATAATAAGCGTGTTGAAAGAGTAAGAGCGGTTATTATTGAACAGGAAAAAGAAGAATGAGAAAGCAAGGAGAAAAAATGGAAGAAGTTAGACCAAGAATACGTGTAGCAGGAATTCTTGTTGAAAATAATAAAATTTTATTAATTCAACATCATAAGAATAATAAAAAATACTGGTTAATTCCAGGCGGTGGAAATGACTGGGGAGAAACCACAAAACAAGCTCTAATTAGAGAGTACAAAGAAGAAACAAATTTAGATATAGAAGTTGATGAATTTTTATTTTTTTCAGAAACAATTTCACCAAATAAAGAGCGTCATGTTTTAAATCTATTTTTCAAAGTTCATCGTAATAACAAAAACGATGATAATATCCAATTAGGAAATGAAGCAGTTCTTACAGATTTGAAATTTGTAACAAAAGATGAATTAAAATCAATTACTATTTATCCAAATATAAAAGAAAATTTACTAAAAATAGTAAATGGAGAAAAAGTGGGAAATTATTTGGGAAGTTTATGGAATGATTAAAATTTTTATTAATTTATTTTAATCAGATACATTTAATAACAAAAATAGAAAAGAGGAAAAATAAAAAATGACAATAGAAGAAAAAAACAAAATAGAAAACTTAATTCGTTCAGTAGAGGATTTTCCAGAAAAAGGAGTAATTTTTAGAGACATTACAACAGCATTAAAAGATAAAGAAGGACTGGAAATTATCATAAAAGATTTTACAGACAGATACAAGGATAAAGGAATAGATTACGTAGTAGGAGCTGATGCAAGAGGCTTCATTTTCGGAGCTGCAATAGCCTACAATATCGGAGCTGGATTCGTTCCTGCAAGAAAACCGGGGAAATTGCCAGCAGAAGTAGAAAGTGTAGAATATTCATTAGAATACGGTAAAAATAGTATAGAAATTCATAAGGACGCTTTCAAAAAAGGTTCAAAAATACTAATAGTAGACGATTTATTAGCAACAGGCGGAACTGCCAAAGCAATGGTTCAGTTAGTAGAAAAATTGGAAGCAAAAGTTTATGAGCTGGCATTTATGATAGAATTAACTGATTTAAAGGGAAGAGAGTTGCTAGAAGGCTATGATGTCTACTCACAGTTAAAATATTAATTTTAAATTTTTATATATGACCTAGTTCAATATATAAGAAAGTTTAGCTATAATATAAAAAATAGACCTGAGAAATTTAAAAATAAAAACTGGAAATTTCAAAGGTCTTTTTATTTATACTAAAACTCCATTTTGCTTTCACTTTACCCTCTCTACGTTCCTCTTTCCAGATTTCTTTTCTTCTCAAAACAACGGGATATTTAAAATGTAATCCCATTTCATTATCATTATGCATTTTCTATAATATCCGCCTTTCCTGAAATAATCACAACCTTTCCTTCATTTTTTAGGCTCTTCCAGATAAATTGCTCCCTTTAAGCCACCATCATTCTTAATCCAGTAAAATATACCAGGTAATAATGCAAAAAAGAATATAATCATCAAGATACCAAAAACGATTCTTTTTTATCCGCGATTTTCCTCCTCAATTTTTAAATTACAAATCAGATTAATCAATAAGTATTTTTATTATTTCCTTTAATTAAATTATATCTTCATTTTATTATAAGTCAATTTAAGATTATAAAATTATTTTTTAAAAATGAATAGTATATTGTCAAGTCTAACAAAACTTTTTTCTATCCAAGTAAAATGCTTGTAATAACTTTATCACATAAAATTTTGCTACTATAAATCATATCCAGAATAATTCTTTCTAATAGGCTATGTCTGAAAACTCAAAATCTATGTTATTTTTAATGTTTTTTTGATTTTACAAATTATACAAATTACGATAAAATCAATGTTTATTATTTTTGATTTTAGAAAAATTTGTTAAAAATTCATTATTTTGATAGTTTTCAGACACGCCCTATTTGATAAGATATATCAGCATATTATTTTTAGTTTTTTTTATATATTTTTTTGTTGCACTTGATTATACAATACACCACTACAAAAAAACCAAATTTTTTGAAAAAAAGTAGTTGACAAATAAATTTAATTATGATAATATATATCTTGTCGATACAAAAAGGTATCAAAGGACAATGATATAAGAATAGAAGAAGCAATAAGTGTAAAAGATAAATATTAATGTCAAGAACTCTTGTCTATAAGATAAGATTCTCGTCAAGACAAAAGGTGAAATTAAATATATGTAAAATATATTGAATGAAGAGTTTGATCCTGGCTCAGGATGAACGCTGACAGAATGCTTAACACATGCAAGTCTTTGGCAAATCTGTGCTTGCACAGCCTAGCCAAGGCGGACGGGTGAGTAACGCGTAAAGAACTTGCCCTGCAGACAGGGATAACAGACGGAAACGACTGATAATACCTGATACAATTGCTAGCACGCATGTGCCCGGCAATGAAAAGTGATGCTGCAGGAGAGCTTTGCGTCCTATTAGTTTGTTGGTGAGGTAACGGCTCACCAAGGCGATGATAGGTAGCCGGCCTGAGAGGGTGAACGGCCACAAGGGGACTGAGATACGGCCCTTACTCCTACGGGAGGCAGCAGTGGGGAATATTGGACAATGGGGGCAACCCTGATCCAGCAATTCTGTGTGCACGAAGAAGGTTTTCGGATTGTAAAGTGCTTTCAGCAGGGAAGAAGAAAGTGACGGTACCTGCAGAAGAAGCGACGGCTAAATACGTGCCAGCAGCCGCGGTAATACGTATGTCGCAAGCGTTATCCGGAATTATTGGGCATAAAGGGCATCTAGGCGGCCAGACAAGTCTGGGGTGAAAACTTGCGGCTCAACCGCAAGCCTGCCCTGGAAACTGTTTGGCTAGAGTGCTGGAGAGGTGGACGGAACTGCACGAGTAGAGGTGAAATTCGTAGATATGTGCAGGAATGCCGATGATGAAGATAGTTCACTGGACGGTAACTGACGCTGAAGTGCGAAAGCTGGGGGAGCGAACAGGATTAGATACCCTGGTAGTCCCAGCCGTAAACGATGATTACTGGGTGTGGGCATGAAGAGTGTCCGTGCCGAAGCTAATGCGATAAGTAATCCGCCTGGGGAGTACGGCCGCAAGGCTGAAACTCAAAGGAATTGACGGGGACCCGCACAAGCGGTGGAGCATGTGGTTTAATTCGACGCAACGCGAGGAACCTTACCAGATCTTGACATCCTACGAATGCCTGTGAGAACAGGCAGTGCCTTCGGGAACGTGGAGACAGGTGGTGCATGGCTGTCGACAGCTCGTGTCGTGAGATGTTGGGTTAAGTCCCGCAACGAGCGCAACCCCTATCGCTAGTTGCCATCATTAAGTTGGGGACTCTAGCGAGACTGCCTGCGAAGAGCAGGAGGAAGGTGGGGATGACGTCAAGTCATCATGCCCCTTATGATCTGGGCTACACACGTGCTACAATGGCCGGTACAAAGAGCTGCAAAACGGTAACGTTTAGCCAATCTTTAAAGCCGGTCCAAGTTCGGATTGAAGTCTGCAACTCGACTTCATGAAGCCGGAATCGCTAGTAATCGCAGATCAGCAATGCTGCGGTGAATACGTTCTCGGGTCTTGTACACACCGCCCGTCACACCACGAGAGTTGTTTGCACCTGAAGCCGCCGGTCCAACCGTAAGGAGGAAGGCGTCTAAGGTGTGGATAGTGATTGGGGTGAAGTCGTAACAAGGTATCCGTACCGGAAGGTGCGGATGGATCACCTCCTTTCTAAGGAGTAACAAACACTGCTTCTTCTTATGTCTATGTTCATTATTAGGACAATGGGAAATGAATAGTAGGTAAAAGATTACAATAAACTAGAGTAAAAGTTATTCTGGAGAAAAAAGCTAATAAGGGCACACGGAGGATGCCTAGGCAACAACAGCCGATGAAGGACGTGATAAGCTGCGATAAGCCGGGAGTAGATGCACATAATCGTTAATCCCCGGATTTCCGAATGGGAAAACCTGCATATCTGGAGGATATGCGTGAAAACGGTAAGCCCGTGAACTGAAACATCTAAGTAACGGGAGGAAAAGAAAGTAAAAACGATTCCCTAAGTAGCGGCGAGCGAACGGGGATAAGCCTAAACCGTGTCAGTGTCAAGCGGACAGCATTGCTGACACGGGGTTGTGGGACTTCCATTAACGGATTGTCATAATGTTTAAGTTGTATGTATGTAAGTAGAATCAGTTGGGAAGCTGAACCAAAGAAGGTGATAGTCCTGTAGAACATAAAATATATATAACAACTGGAAGCACCCGAGTAGCGTCAGGCACGAGGAATCTGGCGTGAATCAGCGTGGACCATGTCACGTAAGGCTAAATACTGTTGTTGACCGATAGTGAAGAGTACCGTGAGGGAAAGGTGAAAAGAACCCTGAGCAAGGGAGTGAAATAGAATTTGAAACCGTGTGCTTACAAACGGTAGGAGCACTTTATGTGTGACTGCGTGGATTTTGGTTAATCATCCTGCGAGTTATGATCAGTGGCAAGGTTAATAAAGCGGAGCCGAAGGGAAACCGAGTCTTAATAGGGCGTTAAGTCGCTGGTCATAGACGCGAAACCTAGTGATCTAGGCCTGTCCAGGCTGAAGCTGAGGTAAGACTCAGTGGAGGGCCGAACTCACCGCCGTTGAAAAGTTGGGAGATGAGATAGGTCTAGGGGTGAAAAGCCAATCGAACTAGGAGATAGCTCGTTCTCTCCGAAATGCATTTAGGTGCAGCCTTGATGTTAAGATATGTGGGGGTAGAGCTCTGTATGATCTAGGGGGCGTACTGCTTACCGAAATCAAGCAAACTTCGAATACCATATATTAATCGTCAGGAGTGAGTCCATGGATGACAAGGTCCATGGACGAGAGGGGAACAGCCCAGACCGCCAGCTAAGGTCCCTAATTATGTCTAAGTGGGAAAGGAGGTGGATATTCACAGACAACCAGGAGGTTGGCTTAGAAGCAGCCATACCTTGAAAGAGTGCGTAACAGCTCACTGGTCGAGAGTATCTGCGCCGAAGATGTAACGGGGCTAAGACATAAACCGAAGCTGCGGAGGTGTGTTTTCACGCCTGGTAGGAGAGCGTTCTGTAGGCCGTCGAAGGTAAGCTGTAAGGCTTTCTGGAGGCATCAGAAGTGAGAATGCAGGAATGAGTAGCGAGAAGGCGGGCGAGAATCCCGCCGGCCGGAAGTCCAAGGTTTCCAGGGGAAGGTTTGTCCGCCCTGGGGAAGTCGGGACCTAAGCATAAGCAAAAATGTGATGGCGAATGGAAAACAGGTTAATATTCCTGTACCACTATTATCGCTTGAGAGACGGAGTGACGCAGGAAGGTATGTGAGAAGACTGACGGATTAGTCTTTCTAAGGGCGTAGCATGGACACGCAGGTAAATCCGCGTGTCTAAATGTGAGACCTGATGGGCAAGTGCATTAGCATAAGTTACAGATCCTACACTGCCAAGAAAAACTTCTATCGATGAAAAATAGTGCCCGTACTGTAAACCGACACAGGTGGACAGAGTGAGAAACTTAAGGCCGACAGGATAACTCTAGCTAAGGAACTCTGCAAAATAGCCCCGTAACTTCGGGAGAAGGGGTGCCTGATATACCTGAAAGGAGAAACACCTCAAGGGGAAACAGGCCGCAGTGAAGAGTCCCAAGCAACTGTTTACCAAAAACACAGGTCTATGCTAAGCTGAAAGGCGACGTATATGGGCTGACACCTGCCCAGTGCCGGAAGGTTAAGAGGAGGAGTGAGAGCTCCGATTTGAAGCCCCGGTGAACGGCGGCCGTAACTATAACGGTCCTAAGGTAGCGAAATTCCTTGTCGGGTAAGTTCCGACCTGCACGAATGGTGAAATGATTTGGGAGCTGTCTTGGCTGGAGACCTGGTGAAGTTGTAATGTCGGTGAAGATACCGACTACCTGCAGTAGGACGGAAAGACCCCGTGGAGCTTTACTGTAGTTTGGCATTGGGTTTTGGCTGTGTGTGTATAGGATAGTTGGGAGACTGTGAAGTTAAGGCGTCAGTTTTAACTGAGTCGTCGTTGGAATACCAACCATATGCCGTTGAAATTCTAATCTGGTAACGGAGACAGTGCTAGATGGGCAGTTTGACTGGGGCGGTCGCCTCCAAAAGAGTAACGGAGGCGTTCAAAGGTTCCCTCAGGCTGGATGGAAATCAGCCTAAGAGTGCAAACGCATAAGGGAGCTTGACTGCAAGACTGACGGGTCGAGCAGGTACGAAAGTAGGAGTTAGTGATCCGGCGGTTCCGTATGGAAGGACCGTCGCTCAACGGATAAAAGCTACCCCGGGGATAACAGGCTGATACTTCCCAAGAGTCCATATCGACGGAAGTGTTTGGCACCTCGATGTCGGCTCGTCTCATCCTGGGGCTGGAGAAGGTCCCAAGGGTTGGGCTGTTCGCCCATTAAAGAGGCACGCGAGCTGGGTTCAGAACGTCGTGAGACAGTTCGGTCCCTATCCACTGCAGGCGCTTGAATACTGTAAAGATCTGACCTTAGTACGAGAGGACCGGGTTGGACAGACCTCTGATGTACCAGTTGTCACGCCAGTGGCATGGCTGGGTAGTCACGTCTGGAACGGATAATCGCTGAAAGCATCTAAGCGAGAAGCCGTCTTTGAGATGAGTATTCGCAGTATCCATGGAGAACACATGGTTGATAGGCCAGAGGTGTAAGTGCAGCAATGCATTCAGCTGACTGGTACTAATATTACATCTGCTTTTTAGTTAATCTTTTACTACTACTATTTATTTCTCATTGTCTTAACTTGACAATTTAATTTTTGAAGTTTGGTGATGTTAGCAGCAGGGATATACCCGGTTACATTTCGAACCCGGCAGTTAAGTCTGTTTACGCCTAAAATACTTGGATTTGTCCCGGGAAAATAGGTAGTTGCCAAACTTTTTTTCTTTTGCGTGTCTCCGTAGCTCAGCCGGTTAGAGCATCTGACTGTTAATCAGAGGGTCGTTGGTTCGAGTCCAACCGGGGACGCCATTTTTTTTTGTAAAAATTTCATAAGGATTTAAAGCAAAAAGCAAAAAGGCATAAAGCATTGTATAGCATGTTAATGAATGATACTATTATAAATATCAAGATAGTAAATTATTGTGAGAAATATGGCTAGCTTAGACAAGAAAACTTTGATAAAGAAGTATTTTTGTCTTTAAAATAAAAATTGCCTTTAATAAAAGTTGTTTTGATTCTTCATAAAGTTATTATTAATTTAAATAAAATAGAAAAACTCAGATAACATATCTTTTACTGAAAGATTAAAATCTTGAAAATTCATAATAAATATGTTTTTTGATAAAATAAATTTTTTAGTTTTAATAAATTGACAAGGCTTTTAAAAAAGGAAAAACATAATAAAAATAGTAAAAACTGCTATTAAATAAAATAATCTAATACTAAATCTCATTAAAAAATAGAAATCATATTACGAACAAAAAGTTTTAATGATATAATTTAAAATTTGTTAAACATTTCCTATTTAGAGGGTGGGAAATAGTATTAGATAGTTGTAAAATAAATTTGTTTAATTTTATACATGAATTTTAAAAAGTATTTGATGTTTGTAAGGTGGTAATTTTTCTTATAAAAATAGCTAAGTAGTAAATGTATTAGGAGATGTTTGAATTATGGGTGGAAATGGTATGGATAGGATTATCGATATTTATGAAATGATGAAAAATGTTAGAAGGATTTCGTTTCAGGCGAAGAGTTTGGAAGGGTCTTCGACAGGTTGGAATTATGCTGGCAAAGGGAATGTTGTGGTTAGAGAAGAAGGAGATAGGTTGTATTTTATTGAAGAAATTATTCTTGATAATGATATTTGGTATAGTGATAGAAAATTATGGGAGTTTAAGGAAAATTATATTGGATTTTATAGGTTTAGAAATGGGGATTATGAGAAGATATTTGAGTTTCTATTTTGTGATGGGGAATTTATGATGAAGAAAGAGTATTTGTGTAGTTCTGATTTATATTATGGAGAAATGAAGATTTGGGATAATAGAATTTGTCTGCTGATAAAAGTAAAGGGGGAAAAGAAGAATGAAGTTTTGGAATACACGTACTTAACATAGAAATGTAGTCAATTCAGGATTTTTGAAAAGTGTTGAAGTAGAGTGTGTTTAGTGTAGGCCTATTTAGAATTTAATAAAATAAATATTCTGAAGCAGGGGTGTTGCCCTTTGTGGAAATGAAAAAACTTAGGTTAGAGAATATATCTAGTATACTTGATACTAAACTTTGTTTAAATAATTAATTTATTAAACCTGTTCGATAACTATGTTGAATTTGAAAATGTAATGAGATAAATATTACTCTGAAGGGAGCGAGACATCTTATTAGAGATAAAAAATATAAAGTTGCCGAACAAGTCTATTAAAAATATTTTTAATAAGAAATTAAAATGTAGTTTTTGCTTGTTAAACTGATTATAGGATTAAAATTTAGAATTTAGATTAGAGGATGTCTGAAAACTCTTAAAATAATGAATTTTTAACAAATTTTTCTAAAATTAGAAATAATAAATATTGATTTTATGATACTTTGTACAATTTCTAAAATCAAAAAAATATTAAAAATAATATAGATTTTAAGTTTTCAGACACAGTCTATTTTTAAATATTGAAATAAAGTAACTTGTACTAAACCCTATTTAAAAAATAGTAATAAAATTTTATAATAATTAGTTTGATAGCCTTGTAAAAAAAATCAAATCTAATTTTTAAGTATTTGTATAGGAGATTTTTATTCAGATTTTGAAAAACTGCTTATTATTAATAAATAAAATTACAAAAGTTTTTAAGACGAATATTTAATGATTAAATTTAATTATAGGATTTTTATAAGTACATAGATTGTAAATAGTACAATCTTGTACAAAAGGCTTTAACTCGATGAATTTTCTGATTTCTACTATTTAAATGAGAAGTAGTATTAATTCTAAAAAATAATCGCTGTCTTTTACAACAACGGTTATCTAAAAATTCTAACTATTTTCTTTTAGATTATATTTTTTTATATAATCTTCCATCATTTTTAATGCTATTGGTTTCTGACACCTTTTAACAAATTCTAAAGCTGTTAATCCCCACTTGTCTTTTATTAATAATTGTAATCCTGATTGGGAAAAAATTAATTTATATAGTGGAATCATTTCGTTTTCATCAACAAAGTAATTAAAAATATTTTTAAAAACTACAATTTTATACGGTTTGTATAATGCTGTTATATCTGCTCCTTTTTCTAAAAAAATTTTGCATAATTCTGTTGTTCCAGTTATATCATTTCCTCCGCCTTGAAATAAAGGAAAAAATAGAGTAGTTCCTTCCTTTGTTCTACTCTTAATATCAGCGCCTTTATTTATTAAAAACATTGATATTTTATAACGTGCTTCGTCATTATTATTTCTTAAAACATCATATAAAATATTACTTTTCAAAACACTTTCTTTATCTTCATATCCTTTTTCAAATAATTCTAAAAAATCTTCATATGTTCCTAACATTGCTGCTGCTGATACTGTTCTATATTCTGACATTTTTATCTCCTTTTTTAATTTTAATGCTTCATTTTTGTTTTTAAAAATATTTAAAATTTAAAGTTGTTTTTATTTTTGTTCTAGTATTCTTAATAATTGCCTTTCAGCACTTCTACTAGCACACATCTATTTTCTATATTCTTTTCAGGATACTTGTCTATATTTTTTAATATATTTTTCTTTTCTTTTTCTGGTACTGAAATATATTGTATTTTTGCTTCCTTATCAATTCCAAATGCTATTCCAAATAACTTTCTTTTTGTATAGAACCATTTTTTTCCAACTATTTCATAAGCATAATCTGTAGCTTCTCGTAATGAAGCAAAAAATTCATCTTGATTAGCAATTTCTCGCATTTTTCCATTTTCATCATCTATATAAAATTTTATTTGCCTTTCTTTAAAAATCTTATAATTTTTTTCATAGTATTCTTTTCTGTTTGCCATATAGCGATTATTTGGACAATCCGATACATTTATTCTTGCTTTTTTTAAATGATTTTTATAAAATAGACCAATAGCAACTATAAAAGTAAATAACAATAATAATTTGAAAAACTTATTCATAGTTGATCTCCTTTCTTTACTTTATTCGTATTTTCAAATTATATTTTCTATATTATTTATATAATCTGGTTTAGATTTTAATACAGGAAAATTTTTAGTAAAATTACTCTTTTTTAGAAGTTCTTTTTATAAAAGAATTTAGATAGCGGTTATTTTTTCTGCTGTTATAAATCATTGTTCGAGAATAATTTCTTTTTTTCTTTAAGTAAGAAAATCTGTCTATTTTGTTTAATATTATGTAGCGTTTAATTAATTTTAGAATATTAAATAATTCTGTGAGTATTGGGAGCAGGAGTATTATAAAAATTAGCAAGTAGGATTTTGAAAAATAGGATACGAGGACGTTTATTATGTCGTAACCTTTTTTTAGATTTTTGTCAAAAAATAGACTGAAGATAAAATCTCTTATTAGTAACGTTTGAATCAAGGCTATTGGAAACATTAGCAGTTTTATTGTTCTGAGGATTGAAAAAACAGATTTTTTTATTGTTAGAGTATTTTTTTCATTTAGCATTAATTTGGATACTATTTTTTCTTTTTCTTCAAATGGAAAATTGTAGTATTCGTATTCTATCAAAATAAAAATTATTAAAAATGTAAACAAAAAATTATTTATAATTTTTTTGATATTTAAACTAGTTCCCATCACACCAAAATCACTAATTTTTTTACTTTCATCCCGTAATTCAAAATTATTGTTTAATATTAAAGTTTCACCAGTTTCCAGCTTAATTATTTTTCCATATACTTCTCCTTCAATAATCTTTTTATTTTTTAGTTTTATTTTTACGGTATCCCAGTTGAAATAAATTATCTTTCCTTTTAGCCATATTGTTTCATTTTTTTCATTTATAAAAGATAAATTTACATTGTTATTGTCGTCAATTACTGTATCTGTGATATTTATATTTCCCTTTTGAGAGTTTTCGTAAGTAAGAATTTTTAAATTTTTATCTACTTTCCATTTTGTTTTTCCATCTTTGTTTACAATTTCGAGAGTGCTGTTTTTTAACTCGTCTATTGAATTTATTTCTGCGTTTTTTATTAGAATGGATTTTTTATTTAATATTTCAAGTTCGTTTTTGTAAGAATTAAGGAAGTAGCCTACTCCAAAGAAAATTACAGCCATTAGAAAAATTTTTTTAATACTATAGTCGTAAAAATAAGCAGTAAAAATTTTCTTTTTAATAATAAAAGTTATAAGCATTGACAAAAACGATAGTATTATTATAATAACAGCTGAAGCATATATAAAGTAGTTGTATCCTTTTAGATTTAACGCAAGATTTAAAAATGAAATATAAAATAGAACTATGAGCAGAAACCTTAAAACATATCTATTTACATTTATAATTTGTATCTTACCATTTTTTATATTTTGAATTTTTTCCAATTGTTTATTTATTTTAGTTTTATTTGTTTTTTTTAATTTTAGCTTGTTATTTAGCAAGGTTGATTTATTATTTAATTCATTTAGTAATTCTGGTTCATTTTCGAGTTCTTTTTTTCTTTTTTGTATAGAATATTTCTTGAAAAATTCAATAATTATTATTTTGCTTTTAAATAGTTCTTTCATATAATTTTCCTTTTTATTGTATAAATTAGTGTTGTTATTATAGCAACTTTATCTTATTATTAGTAAATATTTTACTTTATCTCGAATTAAAAAATAGATTTATTGCTTGTTTTGTGGTATTATAGAATAAGTAGTATGAAATTTTAAAAGAATAAAACCGAATTTCTTTAAAATCGAATTAATGTAATAAGTGTTAAAACTTAACTTGAAAAGTTATAATTTATTCTACCTAAAGCAAATATTATTTAATTTTATCAGTTCGATATTAAAGGGATTTGGGTATGTTATAAAATTTTAGAAAAGAGGAATTAATAGATGAGTGAGAAAGAAATAAAAGTAGATAAAATAGAGAGTAAAAAGCAAAGAATTGAAGAATTAATTGAAAAAAGGGAAGAATATGTAAATAAGGGTGAGATAGATAAGGAAATTGAAGTTCTGAGAGAATTGAGAATTTTATTTAAAAGTGTTTTTGGAGTGGAAAGTGAAGAAAATATAAAAGTTTTAACGGAGTTAGGAAATTCCTTGAAATATATCGGGAAATTTAAAGAAGCGATAAGACTTTTAGCAAGGGCAGAGAAGATTATTATTAAAAAATATGGTGAAAATAGTATGCCTTTTGTTACTTGTAACGCAAACATGGCAGAAGTTTATAGAACTATGAAAAATTATGATAAAGTTGAAGAGAAATATTTTAAGGCAATAAAAACTTATAAAAAAAATGATTTTAGGAATAGCTATGTATTTGCAGGAATTTGTAATAATTTGGGACTTTTTTATGAAGAAAAAGGACATTATCAGGATTCTATAAATTGGCAAAAAAGAAGTTTAGAAGTATTAAAAGATTCGAGAGACAGGGATAGTGAAATACAAAGTGCAGTTGTATTGAGCAATATGGTAAAGTCTTATATAAAACTTAAAGATGAAGAACTTGCTGAAATAACAATGAATGAAACTTCAGAAATATTGAAAAGGGAAATGGGAGAATATAATACTCTTTATTTGAATATTTTAAATAATTGGGCAAATGTTTATTTTGAAAATAAGAATTATAAAAAGTCATTGGAATTGCTGGAAAAATGTGAGAAACTTTGTAGGATTATGTTAGGGACAGAAAATAAAAATTATGGAGATATTCTGAAAAGACTGAAAATTGTCAAAAAGGAAGTTGATAAGAAAAAAATAGAGCGGTATGTTTGGAAAAATCAGGTTATAAAGAAAATAAAAAATTAGATTAAATCAATCTTATGGGAGCTTGGGAAATTATGGATAAATTGGATGACTTTCTAAAGTATTCAGTACTTTTTTCATATTATGGAGAACTTTTTCCAAAAAAGAAAAAGCAGTATTTAGAACTTTATTTGGAAGAAAATAGTTCACTTTCAGAAATTGCAGAACAATATGGAGTTACGAGACAGGCTGTATTTGATAATATTAAAAAAGGTGTCAAAAAGCTGGATGAATACGAAAGTAAGCTTAGGATATTTGAGAAAGAACGGGAATTGAAAAAAAAATTGGAGTATTTGAAAGAAAATTTTACGAAAGAAAATTTGGAAAAAATATTAGAAGATTTTGAATATACGGAATAAATTTATTTTGTTTAATTCTAAAATTTTAATTTATAATCTGAAAAATTTTAAAAATATAAAAATTTTGTTGACAAATAAAAAAGTTAAGGTATAATAAATGTGTAAAGAATATAAAGTTGTGTGTTTAGGTGTTACTATTTGGATTGGGCAAAACTGAAATGCGGGGGAATTATGCCGTTGTGTTTTTCTGCTTTCAGTTTTGTCTTTTTTATTTGGAAAAAAAATTATCTTCAAGGAGATGCAGGATGATTATTAATAAATTAGAGAAGAAAGAAAATTTTACGAATAATGAGAAGGAAATTGCGGATTATATTTTGAGGCATTTGGAGGAGATTCATTTGCTGTCGGCGGAGAATCTGGCGAAAAAGGCATTTGTGAGTAAGGCTACTGTTGTTAGGTTCTGCAGGAAACTTGGGGTTGAGAGGTATAGGGAATTTCAGAGAAGGCTGGATAAGGAAGTTGAGGAAATGATGAAAATTAAAGGACTGCTTAGTGAAGAGCCTGTAAACAGTGAAACAAAATACGATGAAATTATCTCAATTATTCCATCGCTTTATGAAAGAGTTATTGGGGCTACAAAACTTAATTTGGACACAACTGTTATGGAAAAAATTATTGAAAAACTTAAAAATGCTAAGAAAATTGAGATTTATGGAACTGGAATTTCGTATATATTGGCAAAGCTGACTTCGTTTAAGTTTATGACGCTTGGAATTGAGAGTGCGGCTTATGACGGACTTAATGAGCATTATATTATTTCTGCGGAAAAAGGGGAGAAGGATATAGCGCTTATTATTTCGCTTTCAGGGACTAATCCTTATATGATTAGAATTGCGGAATATTTGAAAAAAAGGAATGTATTTGTTGTAGGAATTGGGAATGGATCATCTGAAGAAATAAAAAAAGCATGTTCGGAATATATTGAAATACATGCTCCAAATTATATTTTGAGTTTTGAGATGGTGTCGCTATTTACTGGGATTAATTATGTGCTGGACATATTTTTCACTTCGCTTTTAGTGTTGAATTACTACAAAAATATAAATACTTCACTGGAAGTCAGTAAAAATTATGAGACAAATGAACCGAAAGTATCAAAAAAATAATTACAATAGACATAATTTTGAAACAATGGGGAAAATTGATAAATGCTCTTGTTTTTGTAAGATTTTAGTGTTATATTTTTAATGTAAAGAAAATTATTAAAAATATTAAATACGAAAATTTTTTAGGAGGAGATAGAAATGGGATTTAGAAAAGACTTTTTATGGGGCGGAGCTACTGCTGCAAATCAGCTTGAAGGAGCTTATAATGAGGATGGAAGAGGACTTGCAAATGTAGATTTGTCGCCAGTTGGGGAAGATAGGTTTGCTGTAATTAATGGGGAGCGAAAGATATTGGAATTTGACGATGAGCATTTTTATCCTGCTAAAGGAGCGATTGATTTTTATCATAGATACAAGGAAGATATTGCATTATTTGCTGAAATGGGATTTAAGACTTATAGAATGTCGATAGCATGGACTCGTATTTTCCCAAATGGAGATGAAGAAACTCCGAATGAAAAAGGGCTTGAATTTTATGAAAATGTATTTAAGGAATGTAGAAAATATGGTATTGAGCCATTAGTTACAATAACGCACTTTGATTTTCCTATTCACTTAATCAAGGAATATGGCGGATGGAGAAACAGAAAAGTTATTGATTTTTATAAAAGATTGTGTACTGTAATTTTCACTAGATATAAAGGGCTTGTAAAATACTGGATTACATTTAATGAAATTAATATGCTATTACATGCACCGTTTATGGGAGCAGGAATTGTTTTTGAAGAGGGGGAAAATAAAAATCAAGTTTTGTATACTGCGGCACACAATGAATTGGTGGCAAGCGCTTGGGTTACAAAAATTGGACATGAAATTGATCCAGAAAACAAAATTGGATGTATGCTTGCGGCTGGGAAATTTTATGCACTTACTTCTAAGCCTGAAGATGTATGGACTGCACTTGAAAAAGACAGAGAAAACTATTTTTTCATAGATGTACAGACTCGTGGATATTATCCTGCCTACGCTAAAAAATTTTTTGAAAGAGAAAATATAAACATTGGAATTACAGATGAAGATGAGAAAATTTTGAGGGAAAATCCAGTTGATTTTGTTAGTTTTTCTTATTATACCACTCGTTGTATCTCTGCAGAAGCTGATAGACTTGGAGAAGGAAACTTGCTAAAAACAATGAGAAATCCTTATATCGAAGTGACAGACTGGGGTTGGGGACTAGATCCGTTAGGATTTAGAACGACAATAAATGAAATTTACGACAGATACCAAAAACCGTTATTTGTTGTGGAAAATGGTCTTGGAGCGGTAGATGTTCCAGATGCAGATGGATATGTGGAAGATGATTATAGAATTGACTATTTGAGAGATCATATAAAGGCAATGAAGGAAGCGGTTGAACTGGATGGAGTAGAACTTCTAGGGTATACAACTTGGGGACCTATTGACTTAGTGAGTGCGGGAACTGGAGAAATGAAAAAACGTTACGGATTTATCTATGTAGATAGAGATAACGATGGAAATGGAACATTGAAGAGAAGCAAGAAAAAATCATTCGACTGGTATAAAAAAGTTATCGCAACTAATGGAGAAGATTTGGATTAGCATTTGAAATTATTTATTGAAAAAATTAGTAAAAAAATAAGGGGATTTTTAAAATAGCGAATCCCCTTTGATTTTGTGTGTGAAACTTTTTAAAATGAAACTGAGAAACTTAAATAGCATTAGAATCTTAGAAAAAATGAAAATATAAAGGGGGAACTGATATGAGTATTAATGGCTTGGACAAGATAAAAGTTTTTTCAGGAGCACAATTAAAATATATTGCTTTTTTATCAATGTTGATTGACCACGTGAATAAGGCTTTGATGTATCCTTTGTTAACGGAAAATGGTTTTTTGAGATATGTGAGCGATGTATTTGATATTTTGGGTAGAATTGCATTTCCGATTTTTATGTTTTTTCTTGTGGAAGGTTTTTTTAAAACTAGAAATCGATTTAAATATCTTTTATACTTGATTGTTTTTGGAATTATTTCTGAAATTCCATTTGACTTATTCCAGTCGGCAGTACTTTTTCAGCCAAACTCAAATAATATAATGTTTACATTGGCTTTAGCCTTACTTATGATTTGGATTATTGATGAATTGAAAGTGCCGAAATCACGTGTAGTTCCTAAAATATTCTGGTTTCCTGTTTCAATAATAATCGTTATAACCACTTGTCTGCTGTCGATGATTTGGGGATTGGACTATGAATATCATGGGATTTTGATTGCGTATTTTTTCTATATATTTCGAAATAATCCAATATTGTCGATTGTAGGAGGATATCTTTCGATTATTAAGACCCCATGGGCTTTGTTAGGATTTGGATTGACGCTTACTTATAATGGGGAGAGAGGAAAACAGAATAAAATTTTGAATTATTTGTTTTATCCTGTACATTTATTAATTTTGGGACTGTTGAGGCTGTGTTTTAAAATAGGAATTTAGAATGGAGAAATGGAGAGAAAAATGAACAGAATGATAAGAGCATATGGATTGTTAATATTACTTACAATATTGGCGGGGATGGAATTAGCACTTTTGGTAAAGATGAATGTAGGAGTAGACCCTTGGAATGCAATGGCACTATCTTTTTCGTTTTTGACAGGAATAAAAATGGGAACAATAGCGATAATATGTAATTTTTTATGTGTATTGGGACAAATTATTTTATTAAAAAAGGAATTTAAAAAGACAAATTTTTTACAAATACCTATTTCCATGTTGCTGGGATATGCAATTAATTTTTTTGTATATACAGTTTTTAAAGATATGGAATTTAGTAACTATATTTTCAGAATAACAACTAATATTATAGTACTTGTATCAGTTGCTTTTACAATGGGGGCAATAGTAGTTTTGGGATTGCCAACATTTGCTCTGGAAGGTTTTTGCAGTGCGGTTCATATGAAAACTGGTATTCCTTTTGCGAAATTTAGACAATGGATAGATTTTTTCTGCGTTGGGATTGCCATTGTGTTGACACTTGTATTTCCTATAGAATGGAGTCTACGTGAAGGAACGATAATTAGCATGGTTCTGTTTGGACCTTTACTTGGAATATTTATGCCAAGAATTGAAAAACTCTATGAAAAATGGTATTTAGTTGATGGAAAAAGTCAAATTGAGAAGGAAATAGAAGGATTGGAATAAAAAAATAAATTTTATAAAAAATATTGAAGGAGATTAATTATGAAAATAAATCATGTAGCAATTTATGTAAAAGATTTGGAAAAAACAAGGGAATTTTATGAGAAATATTTTAAAGCAAAGGCAAATGAGAAATATCATAATAAAAATACTGGATTACAGACTTATTTCTTAAGTTTTCCAGACAGTGAAGTAAGGCTTGAAATAATGTCACGTCCTGAACTTTTGGAAAGAAACGATAAAATAATGAATGAAGGCTTTATTCATATTGCTTTTAGCGTTGGAAACAAAGAAAATGTCGATAAATTGACAGAAAGACTTGTAAATGATGGGTTTAGATGTTTAAGTGGGCCTAGGACGACTGGAGATGGATATTATGAGAGTGTTGTTGAGGATTGTGAAGGAAATTTGATTGAAATAACAGAATGATAAAATATTCGTTTGCAAATTGAGAAAAAAGATTTGGAGAGTATAATTACTAAGAAGGTACATAAAAATTTACAGATACGAGGAGTGGTAATTATGTTTAAAAAATTAGAGAAAAATGGGTTTTATTATGGATTTCCAGTATTACTGATGACTACAAAGGATAAAGAAACGGGCAAAAGTAATGTAACTCCGTTATCATCTTCATTTGTACTTGGAAAATCAATAGTTGTGGGAATAGGATTTGGAAATAAAGGATTTAAGAATATTGAAAATGGATCGGATGTAACTTTTAATATTCCAGATGAAAACTTGTACGAAAGTGTGAAAAAGATTGAAAAATTTACAGGCGATACAGAAATATCAGAAGTAAAGCAAAATCTTGGATATACATATTGTGAAGATAAGTTTAAGATTGCAGGATTTACTGAATTAGCTGGTGAAATGGTAAATTCTGTGAGAATAAAGGAGTGTCCAATTCACATAGAGGCAAAAGTTACAGATATTATCAAAAAAGACTGGTTTGCCATAGTAACTTGCGAAATACAGGGAATTTTTGTTGATGAAAAAATAATGAAGGATGATTCTCATATTGATACTCAGAAGTGGAAACCGTTAATTTATAAATTTAGGGAATATACATCGACAGGCGATAGATTGGGATTGAATTTTAATTTTCAGGAAGTTTAGAAAAACGGTAAATTTATATTGTAAAATAAAAAATAGAGATTGTGCAGTAATTTTGAATGAAAAAAAGAAATATTTTTATTCATAATTAATTGTAAAAAAGGTGAAAAAGATACTCTGGTCTTCATTGATTAGGGTATTTTTTATCTAATTAAGAAAAATGATTTGGAAAATAAAAGGGGAGTGTGATAAAATGAGGTTGGAAATAGAAAAAGATATATAGTTGTTAGGAAGGGGAGAATGGGATGATCAAAAAGGATATAAAGAAAATTTTGAGCGAGATTTTAAAATTAAAAGAAATAAAAAACACAAAAGATTTGCCTTTATTGGCAAGTTTAGCAATGGCAGTGCCGATATTAATAGGATTGTTGTCAAACAACCTAAAATTGGGAATTACTGCTTCATTGGCAGCGATTATGGTTGTGTATTTTCCATTGGAAGGTTCGTTTTCTGAAAGAATACTAATGCTGATAGGCTGTTCATTTGGATTTATATCAGTATATACGATAGGATTGATTTTTAGCTTTAATAGAATAATTTCAGTTATAGTCTTTGGAATCACGGCAGGAATCATTCATTGGGCAGTTTCACACTTTAAATTAAAACCGCCAAAAGATTTCTTTTTCATAATGTTATGCTCAACTGCTATTTCAATCCCACATCAAGCAATACCAAAAATTGCAGAAAATATAGGTTATTTAACTTTTGGAACATTGTCAACTTGTTTGATAGTTTTTTTATACTGTCTGATTATTGGGAAAAAATCTAGTTTGAATAAAACTATGAATGTCCCTCATATTCCGTTAGAAATAAAAAAAAATGTTATAGAGTCAGTTATATTTGGAGTATTTTTGAGCATAGCCCTAGGAGCAGGATACTATTTAAATTTGGTAAATCCGTATTGGGTAGCAGTTGCCTGCATTGCCGTGATGCAAGGAAATTCAGCTCGGCATATTTTTCTAAGAAGTATTCAAAGAGTTACTGGAACGTTAATAGGAGTTATTTTTTGTTGGGGAATACTTTTATTAGTAAATAATCCATGGGAAATATGTATTCTCATAATAATATTTCAATTTATTGTAGAATATTTAGTTCCTAGAAATTATGGAATAGCAATGATTTTTATAACTCCTATGACAATTTTTTTATCTGAAGCCAGTACATTGTTCAGCAAAAACCACATTTTATTTATTCAAGGAAGATTTTTTAACACTTTAGTAGGCTCTTTAATAGGAATTGTTGGGGGTTACATAGTGTATCATAAAAAAATTCGGAAAATAATTTAATTAGGGCGTGTCTGAAAACTATCAAAATGATGAATTTTTAATAAATTTTTCCAAAATCAAAAATAATAAATACTGATTTTATCGTGATTTGTATAATTTATAAAATCAAAAAAACATTAAATATAACATAGATTTTGAGTTTTCAGACACAGTCTAGTAAAAATTGAAAAATTAGGATTATAGGTGTTTTACTTATAAAAAATACTAAATTAGAAGATTTAGAAATGTAACTTTAAATTCAGGTTTAAAGAAGTTACTGTAAAATAAAGAAAAAATACTAATAAATAGAAAGAGAGTTTACAAAATATGAAAAATTATAAAGAATTAGAAAAACTATTATTTTCAATGGATGGAAAAAGTTATTCGGCGTATAAATCGCTTAAAGGAGAATATAAATTTGAAAAGTATATTCTTGCGATTGATCACGTGCAGTCAGATCCTTATGCTCCACCTTCAAAAATGAGGGTTATAATGGATAGAAAAATTTGTGGGATTCCTTATGAGCTCACGGATACGAAGGATAAGAATATTGCAGTTTCGGATTTTCTTACGAGAAATTTTTACAGGGAAATTCAGAAAATTGGAAATGACAGTACGGGAACTGGAGGAAGTGGAAGAATTTTTATTGACAGGTGCGGGCAGGAAATTTTGGAAAGAACTTCAGTTCTGATAAAGAGAGATAAAGTTGAAGTGAGGTTTGAAATGGGGATGCCTGCAAGAGGCAGACGGATAATGGGAAAAGCTGCACAGAAAATCATTTTTGAGCAGTTGCCTGAAATTGTAGAGAAATCCATTATTTATGATAATTTGAATAAAAAAGCATTAAATGAGCAGGTAATCCTAGTGCTGGATCAGGAATATGCAAGAAAAATGTTGAAAGAAAAAGGGCTTGTTGCATTTGTGGCTAATGATTCTGTCCTTCCACGTGAAAGTGGAGTTTCGGATAGACCTATGAAAAATGCAGTTAAGTTTAAAAGTCCAGAAAAATTTGAGATTACATTAAAGCTTCCAAGTGGGAAAGAAATAAGCGGAATGGGAATTCCAAAAGGAATTACGCTAATTGTGGGTGGAGGTTATCACGGTAAATCTACGTTACTTGCGGCACTTGAAAGAGGGGTTTACAACCACATTGCTCAAGATGGGAGAGAACTCATAATTTCTGAATCGGATGCGGTAAAAATACGTGCGGAAGATGGAAGAAATGTTGAAAAGGTGAATATAAGCGGATTTATCAATAACTTGCCGCAAAATAAGGATACAAGGGCTTTTTCAACTGAAAATGCGAGCGGAAGCACATCGCAGGCGGCAAATGTGGCAGAAGCGCTGGAATATGGAACTTCTTTACTTCTAATAGATGAGGACACTTCGGCTACTAATTTTATGATTCGTGACGGAAGAATGCAAAAACTTGTGGCAAAGGAAAAAGAGCCGATAACACCGTTTATTGACAGGGTAAAGGAACTTTATGACAATTTTGGAGTTTCTACGATATTGATTGTCGGTGGCTCTGGAGATTATTTTGATATGGCAAATCACGTTATAATGATGGATGAATATGTGCCAAAAGATGTGACAGAAAAAGCAAAAGAGATTGCAAAATTGGATGAAAACAAGAGAGAATTTTCTTCAAATGATAAATTTAAAGGAGTTACACAGCGAATTCCACTCAAAAAAAGTTTTTCGCAATCTGGAAAACTGGATAAAACAAAAGCCAAAGGGAAATACAGTATTCTGTATGGAAAAGAATTAATCGACATTTCAGGACTGGAGCAACTTGTGGATGACAGCCAGACAAACTGCATTGCTGTAATGATTGACTATTTTAAAAATAAGGTGCTGGATGAAAAGCTGACACTTTCGCAAGCGGCTGACAGGATTTATGAAAAAATTGAAAAGGAAGGGCTTGATTCAATTTCTTCGTACACAGGGCATCCAGGAAATTTGGCATTGCCGAGAAAGCAGGAATTTTGTGGGGCGGTTAATAGATATAGGAAATTAAGAATAAAATAGATTGCTTTTAAATTTTTACTTTATTTAATAATTTTATCAATTAAATTTGAAATAAAAAATATTGTAGAGGAAGTGATGGCTATGAGAACTAAAGTATTGGTATTTGTAGGTTTGTTTTTTGTAAGTATGTTAGGAATTGCATCAGAATTAGTTTTTAAAGGTGGATATGATTTTAATACATATTTATCATTAAAGGCAAAAGTATTTGATTATGGGCAAAATATAGTTTCCATTGAAATTGATACAAAAGGGCAAGGGAAAAATATTCAAAATAAACAAATTGCTAAAGATACATTCAAAGTTTTTGCTAAAGGAACTTTGCCAAAAGATACTGGGATTGTGCTTGACGAAAAAACTAAATCTCTTGGAACATTTGAAGTTGAGAGGGAAATTGAGAATATTTTTGTAAATGATAAGGGGAATATTGTTATTAATTTGAAATATGGAAAAGATGTGGCTGGAGCAAATACTTTGAGTTATGTTACTGGGGATGTTTCACGGAATGTACTGATGGATTTGGAATATAAAGTGGAGCAAAAAAAGACGATAAAGGGTTATAAAGCAGGATTTTATAGACAAGGAAAAATTGTTGATGAGGAAGCTGATAAGTTTGTAGCGGCGAAGTCTAAAAGTGGAGTGAATTATCAATATTTTAAACCTGTTAATAAAGATGATGGGAAGAAACATCCGCTTATAATCTGGTTTCATGGGAATGGTGAAGGCGGATACAAGGATTATCGGAATAATGTTTCACAAAAATTGGCAAATCGTGGGGCAGTGGCTTTTGCAGAAGATAAAACACAAAAGATATTTGGCGGGGCTTATGTTGTGGCACCGCAGGCTGATGACACTTGGTACAATAATTATACCAAAGGGTATATAAAATCAGTAAAGGCTATGATTGATGAGTTTGCTTCTGAAAATAATGTTGATAAAAATAGAATTTATGTTTTTGGAGCTTCTGCTGGTGGATATATGTCCTTTAGAATGATGATTGAATATCCAAATTATTTTGCGGCATTTAGTACAAGTGCGGCTGCTCTTGATAAAGCGGCTACTTCTGGTGGAGTTGCAACTACTACACAGGATTTGATGAAAATAAGAAATAAACCGCTTTGGATGGTTCACGCACAAAATGATCCGACTATTTCCTACGAAAATACAAGTAAAAGAGTTTATGACGTTCTTTTAAAATATGGAGCAATACTTTCCTCTTATCCAAATGTAAAAATTGACGGAACTGAATACAATGGACACTGGAGCTGGATTTACAGCCTTAGAAATATGCCCGTGAATGATAAAGGGGAACATTTGTTTGAGTGGATGGCAAAGCAACGTTTGAAAAAGTAAAAATTTTAGATTACTAGAGATGATAAAATGAAATAGAAAAAAGACTTGCTTGGAATAGTAAATTCTAAGTTTAGTCTTTTTTGTTTATAACTTTATTTTTATACTAAACCCTATTTGAAAAATAGCAATAAAATTCTATAGCAATTAATTTGATAGCTTTGCTAAAAAAATCAAATTTAATTCTTAAGTATCCATCTTAAAGACTTTTATAATTTTATTTATAAGTATTATGACTAATAATAGTTTTTTGTAACGTAAGGGCATCAGACGCCATGCCCTTTTTCGCAATAACAGTTATTTTAACATGTATAAATGGCTAATAATGGCGAAACGTTCTACGAACTACCCCGCAGATTATGAATTAGCTATTGAACAACCCTATTATAAAAATTTATTCTCATTTTTATAGTAAAACCTATTTAAAACTGAACTAATTTATTAAATAAAACAGAAGTAACTGCTTCTTCTAGTGTATTAAAATTATGGGCTATGTCTTTTAATTTTTTCTTCATATTAGCCCATAATTTTTCTATTGGATTTAAATCCGGCGAATACGGCGGAAGAAACAATAGACAATGCTCCGTTCCCTTAATTATCTTTTCTAATATATTCTTTCTATGAAATCTCGCATTATCCATCACTATTAGAACTCTCTTCCCTAATTTTTCAATATCTCTTAAAAGTATTTCCCTGAACCATTCTTCAAAAAATTCACTTTCCATTGTTTCCTTGTATATCATACTTCCTATCAATGCATTCCCTATTTTTCCAGCAACCAGATTTATTCTTGAATATCTTAATCCTCTTTTCTTCCCTTCAATAGATATTCCCCTTTTACTCCAGCCATATTCACGGTAGTAATATTCGTCAAAGCCTGTTTCATCAATATAGATTATTTCTCTGCCTGAACTTGCTTCTGATAATTTCTTTAAATATACATTTACTTTTTTCTCGTCCTGCTCCCTGTATTTTGTCTGTTTTTTTTTCTTGTGTATCCTAATTTTTTCAGTGCTACTCTCACTGTCTCCTTTCCACAGCCAAAATCTTTTGCTATTTCACGGATGTATTTATCTGCATTCTTTGGATTTTTCATATATTCATCAAGTTTTTCAGGATCAAGCACCTTAAATTTTCTTTTTCGTGTTCTTGATGAAAGATCTCCTGTTTCCTTCTTAAGTTTTATCCATCCGTACAATGTGCTGGAACTTATGTTGAACTGAAATAATGTTTTTGTTTTTCCATTTTCGTAATAAAAATTTAAAATTCTTTTTCTATAATCTTTTTCATATGCCATAAAGTTATTATACCCTGTTTTTAGGTCGGTTTTGTATAAGTTTCACTATAAATGTTACATCTAGATACCAATGCATACTTTCTACGCTCCAATGACCTCTCACCGCCCTTGAAAACAAATCTATATCTTCTTTCAAACTGCTTATATAATATCTATATTCTTTCTTTTTCTCTCCTTCCTTTATTATCGTTTTTTCTTCCATACCAATGCTTTTTAGACCTTTCCATTCGTTTTTACAAGCTATCCATTTTATTTCCTCAGTATGATAATACTCATGTATCTTGCTCTATGTGTACTTAGCTTGGTACTTACTTTTGAGCAATAAAAAAGGAAGCATCGGCTATTTGCTTTACCTTCCTCTTTTTATAACTCACTTTTAAAAAATTTATTTTTATATTTTTTCTACTTACTCAGCGAACTGAGCAACCGTATATTAAAGACAACAGTACTGTAATCAATATACGAATTATAATATGAGATAATTGTAAATTTCCAACTATATAACCGGTAAAAATTACCAATGGAATCATTAACACTAAGGAAAGATATACAAGCCATGGTAGATTCGTGACTGTAGCCGAAATCAACAAAATAGCTCCGATAAAATATAGCAAGTGAATGCTTTGAAAACCTATCTCTTTCATTTCCGCAATCACTGCAATAAGAGTCAAAATTGCATACAATGCGATAAATGCTCTAGAAAAAATATTAAGTACAATTTTCAATTTTCTTCCTCCTTTTGAATAAAATTATAAGCAAAACTTTTATATCTTAACAGTTCGATTGTAATTAAACTAAGTTATTTGAGATGATTTATATATATAGGTAACATTATCATCATATATGAAATTGAATTATATCCTATATGAGCAAGGATACAAGAAAATATAGAATCAGTATAAAAATAAAGCAAACCTAAAATTATGCCACATATAAATGAAGGTACTATTTGAGCGATATTAAAATGAAGTATTGAAAAAAGTGCGGCAGATATAAGTAAGGCAACAATTTTCCCATAGTTTGTGGAAAGACCATCAAGCAAGAATCCTCTCATTAAAACTTCCTCAAGAATAGGTGCAAGGATACAAAAATCGAGAAAACTGACAATCGGCGATATCTTTATTAAACGGATAATTTGTTGATAGTTTTCTTTACTTGATGGAAATAAATCTTCAAATATGGGATCTAATCCCTTATCTAAAAGAAAATAAAATAATACGGAACACCCTAACGCTAATGTTATTCCTATAAAGGAAATATTTGAAAACAATTGTAGTTTGAAATTTGTTTTTGTTATAAGTAAATTAAGAAATATCGCCATACATAGAACAACAGTGATTAAGTTTAAAACTCTACTTTGTTCAGGTGCAATCTTCCTCCATATTGAAATATCAAGAATTGTATACAGAATCATAAAACCAAACCAAATAAGTACCCAGAGAACGCCTTTTCCAATAGATATTCTATTACTCATATAATCGCTTCTCCTAGTATCAAACAAAAATAAAATCCTAATTTCATATTTATTCACTCTCCTTTTTGTCATACAATCAACTTACTTGACAACTTGTAAATTTGTTTTATTCTAATTTCCAGCTACCAAGCTCAATTTTAATCAACTCTGGAAATTTCTTACTAATATCCCTTAAAACATTTCCAACTGATTTTCTCACATATTCGCTTACATCTTCTTTTAAGTTGGCAATTCTTTCAATAGCTTCATTCGGATTTTCCTTGAAATATGGTATACTTGTCTATATTCTTAGTCCCTCCGTAACAGCTCTCCTTATATTAGGGTTATTGTTTTTTAACCATTCATCAATTATTGGAAGTGCTTTTTCATATCCTATTTTCTTACAAAATTCATCAAATGCCTTTGCCAATACTTCCTGAACTCTCTAATTGTCATCTTTAGAAACTTCATCTCTCATAAATGCTAAAATATCAGCTTGTTCTGATAAATATCCAAAAAGAAATACACCGTACATTCTTACTTGATAAGTATCAGATTTATATGCTAAAAATGCCAAATTCTTAGCATATTCATTATCATTAGATTTATAATCAGTTGAGGCTCTTTTCTCTTCCTCTTTGAAACCATTTTCTATCAAAAAAAATTCTTTTTCTAAACTCGCAATATATTCTTTCAAGTAATCTCGCCTCCTCACGAAAATACTTTATTTAATTTATTTTCCGTTCAACATATTCATCATCAAAAGAGAATACATCGTTAGGTGTACAGTCAAGTCCTTTGCATATTCTCTCTAAATTTTTAAGTATTATCGGCTTGTTCTTTCCCATCTATGCCATAACATTGGTGGTTAATCCTGCCATTGCTATAACATCAGTTTTCTTTAAGCCTTTCTTTGCAAGTTGTATCATAATGGGTTATAGTTTAATGCCATATTAACCCTGTTTTCTTTTGTAATTACCATTGCCATTACTATCACGTACGCACGAAATGTTATGTCTCCCTTTTGACAAAAATAGTATTTTTAAAAAATTCAATACTTGCCATTTTTTATAAAGCTGCTGAAGTATATCTGGTTGCATATATCATAAAAAAGGGGATTATTCATAATTTATTTACTCATACGTTTGTCCTGCAAATAAGCACATCTGAAGCAGAGAGTTCGGATTAACTCCTGTTTTCTTAGATATGTTCCTAATCGCTCCTTTTATTTGTTCCGGTGTTTTCGCAGCAATACCTCCGAATATTGTTTTAAAGCATATTCCATATTCATCATAATAGCGTATTTCGATAGTTTTAATAAATTTTTCTCCTTGCTCGCAAAGTAAGACTTTATCACTTCACTAAACACTTGTACATCTATTCTGTCCTTATCTTTGATAATATCAAGTATGGTTCTTCCTTTGTCATATGCTGATATTTCTCTACCAAAAGGACTGGTTATAGTTATTTTCCCAATATCGTAATAATCTTTTTTTACATACTTAAAAATAATATTATCTCTTGCCGACTTAACTCTGCTGACATTATCTCCTACCTTTACAGTCATCACATAAACAAGGGGCATACGTGTTGATAATCCTTGTAAATACGCCGCTGTTTCGTGAGAAAAAATACCTTTGGGTATTTCTTGTATGAGAAATAAAGATACTCATCAATATTCTCACTTGGAAGTGCATAGAGCCCATTTGTTATTTTTTCAAGTTCCTTTTTTATAGTTAATTCTTTTAGTACATCTTTATGAATACCAAGATTTATAACTTCTTTAGTAGTTATAATTCCATTATTTTCTTTTATTTTTCTAATTAGAAGTTCACGTTTTCTAATTTCCATCACCACCTTTTTGTTCTTAAATTATATTATTTATAAGAACAAAAGTCAATTTTAAAAAAATCGAAAAAAATATTTTCACTATCACTCTTTCTGTATTAATGCTACAACCTCCACATGATTAGTTTGCGGAAACATATCTACAGTTGACACCTTTTCCAACTTGTATCCATTCTCAATCAGAAATTTTGTATCCGTTGCAAAAGTTGCAGGATTACATGAAATATATACTATTTTCTTAATTTTATTCTTTACAACGCTTTTTAGAGCCTTTTCATCTATTCCCCTTCTTGGCGGATCAAATATTATCGCTTCAGCCTTTTCATTTTTTAGTAATTCAGGCAGTACTTTTTCAACTTTTCCATTTATAAATTCTACGTTATCAATTTTATTTTCAACAGCAGTTTCTCTTGCTGCATTTACTGAACTTTCTACACTTTCGATTCCTATTGCTTTTCTAACCTTTGATGAAAGAGCCATTGCGATTGTTCCTGTTCCTGAAAATGCATCAATTACTGTATTATTTCTGCTTTCACCTAGAAATTCTATTGCCTTGTCATAAAGCTTTATTGCCTGTGATTTATTAATCTGGAAGAAAGAATCTGGATATATATTAAACTTTATTCCTTCCATTTCCTCTTTCAAATATTCATCTCCAAATATATGTTTTGTATCTTCTCCAAGAATAACATTATTTGCATCTATTTTCACAGAAATATACACTGATTTTATAAATTTATTTTCATTATACAGTTTTTCAAGCACCTTCACTAGCTGATTGTATTGGGATTTTTTACTTACAACAATTATAAGCATAACTTCATTTTTTTCATTGTTTCTTACTATGACATGCTTCAAAAATCCTGAATCTGTAATTTCATTATAAACTTTAAATTCATTTTTAGTTCCTGCGATTTATGGTAAATTTTCTGAATTGTTGACAGATATACTGGAAAAGGATGGAGTTTTGTGGGAAAGCACAGAAGAGGAACTAAAAATTATTTCAGAAAATACAGTTGACTTTCTGGGAGTGAATTATTATCAGCCTAGAAGAATAAAGGCAAGAGAAATAGAGTTTGATATTTCCAAGAATGGCTGCCTGCCTGATAAATATTTTGAAAATTATGATATGCCAGGGAAAAGAATGAATATTTACAGAGGATGGGAAATTTATCCGCAGGCGATTTATGATATTGCTAAAAATATTCAGGATAACTATAAAAATATAAAATGGTTTATTTCAGAAAATGGAATGGGTGTTGAAGGAGAAGAAAAATTTAAGAATGAACAGGGGATAATTGAAGATGACTATAGAATAGATTTTTTTAGGGAACATCTGACACATCTTCATAGAGCAATAGAAGAAGGATCAAACTGCTTTGGCTACCACACTTGGACACCAATAGACTGCTGGTCCTGGACAAATGCCTACAAAAACAGATACGGATTTATCTCGGTAGATTTACCAACGCAAATAAAGACGATAAAAAAATCAGGGTACTGGATAAAGAAAGTTTCTGAAACTAATGAAATTGATAGTTGGGATATTTAAATTTAAGTAAAACATCTATAACTTCTGAGTTTTGGCTTTAAAGTGTTTTTACTATAAATTTATAAAATTTTGAAAAATAACAAAAAATAGAAATTATTTGGAATAAGCGGAACGCTTGCAACAAATTCTATTATGGGAGGGGTAATACAAATAGTAGGTTTCGTTGTAATGGTGCTTTTATGGATACCGTTTATACTGTATTCCCAAAAGCAGTATGAAGAGGAAAAAAGAAAAAAAGAAAATGAAGCGAAAGAGAAAGAATAGTTATTAAAAATTATGGGCTATGTTATTTGAACAAATATAGTCCATTTTTTCTCCGTTCCACTTTTTTACAATATTGACTTTAAAGGATAAATATTTTATAATGAAAAAAATTATTTAAGGAGATGGAAATAGTGTTAAAATATAGAGAAATTGCTCAGGAATTAAGAAATAAAATAATAAATGGAGATTATATTCCAAATGAAAAGCTTCCAAATGAAAAGGAAATGTGTGAAAAATACAAGGCAAGCAGGATTACCGTAAAAAAGCCATGGATTTACTGGTTTCAGAAGGGCTAATAATCAAAAGAAGAGGCTCTGGAACATTTGTAAAGGATATGAGAGATGACGAAGCAATAGAAATCGCCATGAAAAAGCAATTTATGGGATTTAAAGCAACTCACGGAAATAAAAGGGTTACCTCTGATGTTATAAAGTTCAAAGTTATCCCAGCTTCAGCCGAAATAGCCGAAAAGCTAAAAATAGAAAGAAATGATTTTGTCTATTATATCGAAAGAGTGCGTTATTTAAACGATGAGCCGTATGTTGTTGAATACACCTATATGCCAATATTGATAATTAAAGGGTTAAAGGAGGATGTGTTAAAGGATTCAATTTACGAGTATATAGAAAATACATTAAATTTGAGTATTCAAAGTGCACATAGAGTAATAAAGGCAGATTTGCCGACAGATTTGGAAAAGAAATATTTAAAAATGAAAAAATTAGTTCCTATTTTGGAAGTTGAGCAAATTGCCTTTTTATCAAATGGACAGATTTTTGAATATTCAAAATCACGACATAGGGGAGACAAGATAGAGTTAAAAATGATAGAGGTGAAATGATAAAAATAACATAGTAATTATTAAAATCAGATTATTCTAAATAAATTCTGAAAAATTTAAAAAATATATTGAAAAAATAATCTTCAAATGATATAATTTCATAATGTGAATAAATATAAAAAAAGTATTAAATTAAATAAGAATTTGGAGAAATTTTATGAATAAAAGCGAAGTATTCCAAAATTTTTTTAACAGGGAAAAAATATCAGATTTTAAGATAAATAATGTTTCTATTAATTCAAAAGAACTTAATAAAAATGATATTTTCGTTGCTATTAGAGGTGGGAACAGCTTTGTTAATGAAGCGTTGGAAAAAGGAGCTTTTGCTGTTTATGACAGCGAGGCTGTGAAAATTGATGAAAAATATGCCGAACGTGCATTTTTTGTCAAAGATAGTATTGAATTTTTACAAAAATTTGCTAGGGAATGGCGAAAAAACTTAGATATAAAAGTAATTGGAATTACGGGAAGTAACGGGAAAACGACAGTAAAGGACATGATTTACCACTTGCTTTCACAAAAATATAAAGGGAAAAAGACGGAAGGGAACTACAATAACCATATTGGACTGCCCTTCACTTTGTTACGTGCGGAAAAGGATGATGATTTTATCATTCTGGAAATGGGAATGAGTGATTTTGGGGAAATTGATTTGCTTGGGCAGATTGCCCTGCCTGATATTAATGTAATTACAAATATTGGAGAATCACATCTGGAATTTCTAAAAACGAAGGAAAATGTGTTTTTAGCAAAAACGGAAATTATTCCACATATTAAAAGTACGCTTGTAATCAATGGGGATGATAAATATTTGAAAAATGTAAAAGCTGAAAATATTGAAATTGTAAGGGCTTTGAATTTAAGAAATAATGAATATGAGGATAAGACATCTGATTTTTATTACGGAGATATTCATTTTGATGAAAGTGGGACTAATTTCTTTCTAAAGTATTTTGGGAAAATGTGTCAAAGTACAGTTGAAAGAAATTACAAGACAAATGTTCTAGGAGAACATAATGTACTAAACTTAGTTATGGCGATTGCCGTTGCTAAACAATTTGGAATGGAAGATAAGATTATCAGTGAAGCTGTAAAAAATATAGAACTTACTGGAATGCGGTTTCAAATAATTGAAAACGGGAATACAACATATATCAACGATGCCTATAATGCAAGTCCAATGTCTATGAAAAAGTCGCTTGAAACATTTTCGCTAATTTTTAACGATAAGTTGAAAATTATGGTTCTGGGCGATATGCTGGAACTAGGAGAAAGAGAACTGGAAATTCATAGAGACCTTTTTGATACAATAAAAAATACCAATTTTGACAAGCTGTATCTTTTTGGAGAAAGAATGAAAAGTTTGCTTGAAAAAATAAAAGAAAATATGGACAATGGTAATTTAGAGAATGAAAGTTTAAAAAATAAGGAATTTGAATATTTTGATGAAAAAAATAAAATAAAAGATAGAATACGAGAGATTTCAGAAAGTAAGGCGGTGCTATTAAAAGCATCACGTGGAATGAAACTGGAAGAAATTATAGAAAAATAATATTTGAAATTTGGAAAGGAGAGGAATTTTTTTATTATTGTATACTCAAATTTTTTTAATATTGAAATTATAGAAAAAATTAGAATTTGAGTAATTTGTTTTAAAGTAATTTTACTGTACCACAAATTTACTTGAAAGTTGAAATTACTGAGTATAGATAAAAGGATTCTACAATATAAAATAATGCTATATTTATTACAGGAGTTATTTATAAATAACTGGAAAGTTTTACGTATTTTTAAGTCAATAATGTTAAGGGCCTCTGTAGCATTTATGATTGCATTTCTGTTTATGCTGGTTTTTGGGAAGCCGTTTATTGTCTGGCTGAAAAAGAAAAAATATGGAGATACTGCAAGGGAGGAAGGTCCAAAGTCGCATTTTGACAAATCGGGAACCCCTACAATGGGAGGACTTTTAATAATTGGTGCAATTTTATTCGCAACTGCCATCGCTGGAAATTTTACAAACAAATTTGTCGTATTTTTATTCGTAATTACAATTTTATTTACAACAATAGGATTTTACGATGATTATTTAAAATTAACAAAACATAAAAATGGACTTTCTGGAAAGAAAAAAATATTGGGACAAATGATAATCACGGCATTGACATTTTGGTTTGTTTATAAATTCGGACTTGTCAATAAAACAATTGATTTTTCAATAATCAATCCGTTGATAAAAAATTCCTATTTATATATAACGCCAATTTTATTTTTTGTATTCATAGCATTCGTAATTATTGGGTCTTCAAATGCTGTGAATCTGACGGATGGACTGGATGGACTTGTGAGCGGTCCAATAATTGTAGTGAGCATTACATTACTAATAATAACATATTTGACAGGACATCATAATTATGCAAGATACTTGAATTTATACCATATACCTGAAGTTTCAGAAATAACAGTATATTTAGCCTCAATAATTGGTGCATTAATTGGATTTTTATGGTATAATTTTTACCCTGCTCAAATGTTTATGGGAGATACAGGTTCCTTGACGCTTGGTGGAATTTTAGGAATAATCGTTATTTTTATAAAACAGGAATTATTACTTCCAATCGCTGGATTCGTATTTATTATGGAAGCATTGTCAGTTATGATTCAAGTCTGGCATTTTAAGACTTTTGGAAAAAGAGTATTTAAAATGGCGCCGATTCATCATCATTTTGAATTGTTGGGACTTCCTGAAACGAAAGTTACAATAAGATTCTGGATTGTTTCAATAATGACTTGTCTATTAACATTTGTAATTTTAAAATTAAGATAAATAAAGCGGGGGATTTTTCCCCTGCAATCTAGTTTTATATTTTAAAAATTATATTTTTATTTATTATTTTATTGAAAAATGAAGTAGATAAATAAGAACGTAATTTAAAAAGAGAGGGAAAAATCACATGGATAAAGCGATAGTTTTTGGAGCAGGCTTAAGTGGGCTTGGTGCAAAAGAATTACTTGAAAAAAAAGGATATGAAACATATTTGATAGATGACAAGGTGGCAATGCCTTCAACAGAGGGAATAAAACTTTTGAATGAAGAAAAAATTGAATTTATAGTAAAAAGCCCCGGGATACCTTGGAAAGCTGAACTTTTGAAAGTTGCAAAAGAAAAAAATGTTAAAGTTATTTCAGAAATTGATTTGGCTTATAAATATGTGGATAAAAATGTAAAAATTATTTCGTTTACTGGAACAAATGGGAAAACTACTACTTCTACAAAAATGGCAGAACTATTGAATTTTTCTGGATTTCGTGCTAAACTAGCTGGAAATGCAGGATTTTCATTTGCAAAGCTGGTGGCTGATGAAGAAAAGTTGGATTACATTGTGCTAGAACTTAGCAGTTATCAATTGGAAAATAATCCGCAAATTCATTCAAATATCGCTGGAATAATTAATTTGACACCAGATCACTTGACACGATATAATTCAGTTGAAGATTATTACATTACAAAATTTAATATTTTTGATAAGCAAGTGGAAAGTGATTTTGCATTAATTAATCTGGATGATAAAGAATTTGAAAAATTGTATGAAAGAAATGAAATAAAGGAAAAAATAAAATCTAAGAAGATATATTTGAGTACAGAAACTAAAGGAACAATTTTTGTTTATAAAAATGATATTTGCATAATGAAAGATTTTAAAAAACGTATTGATGAAATTGAAAATTTTGACGAAAATGTGGATAAAGTGTCAGAAATTTTGATGAAAACAGATGAGTTGTCGTTAAAAGGAAAGCATAATCTGGAAAATATGTTATTTTTAATTGGTTCAGCTAAAATTTTAAATATTTCAAATGAAAAAATTTCAGAATTTTTAAAATCAACAGTTGCTTTGGAACATAGGCTGGAAAACTTTTTCATAAAGGGAAATACGATATTTATTAACGATTCTAAAGGTACAAATGTAGAATCGACATTAAAGGCGATTGATTCGTTTGATAATTCGATTATTATGATTTTAGGCGGAGATGACAAGAAAATTGATAATATGCCTTTGATTGAAAGAATTAAGGAAAAGGCTGATTTTGTTTATCTTATCGGAGATAATGCTCAAATTTTGATTGACGATATGGAAAAAATTGGATATAAAAATTATAAGAATTTGGAAACGGTTGAAAATGTACTGAATTATTTGAAAGAAAACATTGATTTTTCAAAAAATCAGACAGTGCTGTTTTCACCTGCAACATCAAGTTTTTGCCAATTTAAAAGCTTTGAGCATAGAGGAAAAGTGTTTAAGGAATTGACAAAAAAAATTATAGGAAATTTTTAGGGAAAGAAAGGTAATCGGGAAAGAAAATTGAAAAGAAAAAAGTGGTTAGGAACATTTTTTATAATTGTAGTTTTAATATTATCTGCATTAAGCCTGATAACAATGGCAAGCTTGAGTTTTCCGCAAGCACAGAAAGAATTTGGAAAAAGCCATTCTTATTTGGCAAGACAGGCATTATGGCTATTAATAGGCGGAATGGGATTTGTATTTACAGCTAATCTAAATTATAAAAAATATAAGGATATAATAAAATATTTTTACATTTTGGGTGCATTTACACTTGTAATGGTGCTATTGATAGGAAGAACATCAAAAGGAGCTACACGTTGGATTTCAATCGGTGGTTTTGCATTTCAGCCTTCAGAATTTGTAAAAATAATATTAATTATAACATTGGCGACATTTGTATATAATTTAAAATATGCTACAAAGCGGGATAAAGTAAAAACTCTTCCGTGGCTGTCATCCATATCAATTCTAGGATTAACTGGAATATATGCAGGTCTTATTATAGCAGAAAAATCATTTAGTAATACAGCTCAAATTGTAATAATTGGACTTACTTATTTACTTATTTCAGAAGTCAAGTTTTCAATAATTGGAATTTTTGTGCCAATAATCGGAATTTTAGGCTGGCTAGGAATAGTAGGAACTGGATATAGAGCCAGCAGGTTAGCGTCTTATGTGGGAGACGACCTTGGATATCATACAACTAATTCGCTGATTGCCATAGGAAGCGGAGGATTTAGTGGACGTTTTTATGGAAATGGTTTACAGAAATATGGATTTCTGCCAGAAATACATACAGATTATATTTTTTCAGGATATGCTGAAGAAAACGGATTTATAGGTGCATTATTTCTGTTAGGATTATACATATCTTTATTAGTCATAATTGCAATTACACTAAGAAAAATAAAAAATGTATATGCAAAATATATTCTAGTCGGAATTTTTATAATGTTCGCCACTCAAGTAATTGGAAATGTTGCAGTTGTCAGCAATGTAATTCCTTCAACAGGAATACCTCTTCCAATGATGAGTTATGGTGGAAGTACAACAATAGTTATGATGTCAACGCTGGGAATAGTATATAATATAATAAGAGCGTTATATAAACAGGAAATGGGAGAAAATCTCGATGAAATGAATGAAATTGACTATGAATTGATTAATCAGAGAAAACGAAGATAAGCTAATTGCAGTTTAAAAAATAAAATGAAAATGAGAGGGAAATAATAAAAATGGAGAAAGTCGTATTTACTACAGGTGGAACTGGTGGTCATATTTATCCTGCCTTATCAATTGCCAAAAAAATTAGAGAAAAAAATATAGATACATTGTTTATTGGGACAAAGCATAGAATGGAAAAGGATATTGTGCCACGTGAAAATTTTAGATTTATTGGGCTGGATGTATTGCCATTAAGATCTTTAAAATCGATATTTAAAATGATTGCAGCAACGATAAGTACAATAAAGCTGTTAAAAAAGGAAAAACCAACAAAAATTATAGCTTTTGGAAATTATATAACAATACCTGTATTAGTTGCGGCTAATGTGTTAAAAATACCGTATTATCTGCAGGAACAGAATCATACAATGGGACAGGCAAACAAATGGTTTTATAAAGGTGCGAAAAAAGTATTTATTGCTTTTGGAAATACACTAGACAGAATAAAAGATAAATATAAAAATAAATTTGTTGTGACGGGAAATCCATTAAGAGAAGAATTTTATGGAAAAGAAAGAAAAGAGGAAAGAAGAAAATTAAATATAAAAGATGACGAAAAAGTGCTTCTTGTAATTGGTGGAAGTCTTGGAGCCAAAAATATAAATGAGGCAATTTTAAAAAAATGGAAGACAATATCAGAAGACAAGAGAATACGGTTATTTTGGGCAACAGGAAAAGATAATTATGAAGCATCGACTTGTAAAATTAGAGATTTTGGAACAGCGGTAGTTGAGCCATATTTTGAAAATGTTCCAGAATTGATGACAGCGGCGGACATTGTAATATGTCGTGCAGGAGCTTCAACAATTTCAGAACTTATTCAGTTGGAAAAACCGTCAATACTTATTCCATATGACTTTGTAGGACAAAAAGAAAATGCAGATGTACTGGAATATGTAAATGGTGCCAAAATTTTTACAAATGAAACTGTAGAAAAGGCAATAGACGAAGCATTGTCAATAGTGCGACAAGCATCAATGCTAGAATTTATGAGTGAAAATGTAAAGTCTTTGAAAAAAGGCAATTCAGCGGAGATAATAGTCAGTGAAATGGGACTTTAAGAAGAAAATAGGAAAATTTGGAGGGAATCAAAATTATGTTAACAAAAATAAATAATATATATTTTAGCGGAATAAACGGAATTGGAATGAGTGGACTTGCAAAAATTCTGGCATCAGACGGATTTAACGTGGCAGGTTCAGATTTGGAAAGAAAACCTGTAACTAAAGATATGGAAGATATGGGAATAAAAGTTTATATAGGGCAAGTAGAAGAAAATGTAAAGGACAAGGGGATAGACTTATTTGTATATTCAACTGCAATAAAAGAAACAAATCCTGAATACAAATATATTGTTGACAATAACATAAAAAAAATAAAAAGAGGCGAGCTGCTTGCAGAAATAATGAATAGATTTGACGGAATAGCAGTTGCAGGAACTCATGGAAAAACTACAACAAGCTCAATGATGAGCGTGGCACTTTTGGAAAAGGAGCCTTTTATCGTGGTTGGAGGAATTATTCCAGAAATTCAGAGCAACAGCCAAATTGGTAATTCTGAATATTTTATTGCAGAAGCTGATGAAAGTGACAATTCATTTTTGTATATAAAACCAAAATATTCCGTTGTAACAAATATAGAAGCTGATCATTTAGATCATCACGGAACATTTGAAAATATAAAAAAATCATTTGAGCAGTTTATTGACAGTACAGAAAGAATAGCTGTTCTTTGTAAAGATACAGTCGAAAAAGTAGGACTTGACATAAAAAATAAAAATGTAGTATGGTATAGCCTAAAAGATGAAACAGCCGATATTTATGCTAAAAATATTAGAGTGGAAAATGGAATTACAAGCTATGAAGTTGTAAAAAATGGTGAAGAATTGGGAACATTCAGCTTGAGTGTACCAGGAAATCACAATGTTTCAAATTCACTTCCAGTAATTTATTTTGCTCATGAATTTAATTGCAATATGAAAAAAGTAAAGGAAAGAATTTTGAAATTTAAAGGTGCAAACAGAAGATATCAAGTTATTTACGATAACAATTTAAGAATAATTGATGATTATGCACATCATCCGACAGAAGTAAAAGTTACAATTAATGCAGCACACAATACTGAAAAAGGAAAAGTAACAGTAATTTTCCAGCCACATAGATACAGCCGTACAAAATTTTTCTTTGATGATTTCGTAAAATCATTAAAAGAAGCCGACGATTTAATCTTACTTCCAATTTATGCAGCTAGTGAAGATAACACATACGGTGTAAGTTCAGAATCACTTGCTGAAAAAATTGGTGGAAATGTAAGGGTGCAGACTCAGGAAGAAATCAAGAATATTATAAAAAATGATAAAAATAGTAAAAATACCTATGTATTTATGGGAGCTGGAAGCGTGTCGAAAATAGCTCATGAAATAGCCAATGATTTGAAGGAAATGTAGGAATAGAAATCTAACATTGAAAAAATCAAGAATTGAGAGAGGAAAATAAAAATGGAAATAATAAAAAATGCCAAAATGAAAGAATATTCAAATATGAAGGTTGGAGGAACTGCAAAGGAGCTTATTTTCATAGATGATAAAAATGAATTAAAGGAAATTCTGCGAACAAGAAATAATATTTTTCTTTTGGGAAATGGTACAAATACGCTTATTAACGATGGAAATTTAGATATAAGCTTTTTATCGTTAAAAAGATTAAAAAAAATAACAGTTGAAGAAAAAATTGAAAATACCAAAAAAGAGGATAGCTATGATTTGGTAAGAGTGGAAGCTGGATTGGACTTGGATGATTTGATAGATTTTATGGAAAAAAATGATTATTCAGGGCTGGAAAATATTACTGGTATTCCAGGATCTGTCGGCGGGCTTGTAAATATGAATGGCGGAGCTTACGGAACAGAAATTTTTGACTGCATTGAGGAAGTGGAAGTTTGCAAAAATGATGGAGAAATTGTAAAAATTAAGACAACAGACTTGAATTTTAAATATAGAACTACTGAAATCAAGGAAAATAAATGGATTGTAATTTCTGCATTATTTAAATTTGGTTTTGGTTTTGACAAGGAGGCTTCTCAAGACAAAAAAAATCAAAGAGAAGTCAAACATCCATTGGATTTGCCGAATCTTGGAAGCACATTTAAGAATCCAGAAGGGACATTTGCGGCAAAACTTATTTCAGATGCGGATTTAAAGGGTTATAGAGTTGGAGATGTTGTAGTTTCACCAAAACATCCGAATTTTGTAACAAATGTAGGAAATGCTACATTTAATGATGTTATTTCAGTCATTGAACACGTAAAGGAAGTTGTTTTTGAAAAATTCGGAGTAAAATTGGAAACTGAGATTATAATTTTAAAATAATTTCAGTTTACAAATAAATTTTAACTTAAGATATTGAATAAAATGTAAAAAAAGTGTATAATATTAGAAAAAATGGAGTAATTATGAAAAGGTCGATTAAAGCACTAATTGCATTGTTTTTGTTAGCTGGAGCGATGTTTTTTGGTAAAAGGTTCATAGATACGGATTATTTTAAGGTTCAGGATGTTTTTATAGATGGAGTCCCAAAATTATTAAAACAGGATATAGCAGCACAGCTTGAGCAAATGAAAGGAAAAAATATCGTATATATAAATACTAACAAAATCGAAAACTTTATAAAAAATGACATAAGAGTAAAAAAAGTATCAATAAAAAAACTTTTTCCTAGTAAAATTGAAGTTGTGCTGGAAGAAAGAGAACCTTATGTATATGTGAAAAAGGGAGAAGAAACACTTTTAGCAGATAAGGATTTAAACATATATGGTGATATTTTAGAAGACCCGTCCAGAAATATTCCAGTAATAGACTATACAAGCGATGAGAGTTTGAATGGGATAAAAACGATACTTTCTAAAATAAAAAATAAAGATTTCTATGCTATGATATCAGAAATAAGACAATCTGAAAAAAATTATGAAATACTTCTTACAAATAACGTAAAAATCATAACAGATACTTTAGTCACAGAAAAAAAATATAATGATGCATATAAATTATACGAGAAAATAAAAAAAGAAAAAGCAATAACTTACATGGATTTAAGGTTTACAGATATTGTTGTGAAATAATATCTTGTGGTAAAATAAGAGAAAGGAGAGGCTACTTTAATTTTAGTTATATAATATTTTTAAGTAGCAAAGAAAAAATGGATAACTTTAGTAATACAGCGAAACTAAAAGTAGTAGGCGTAGGTGGAGCTGGTGGAAATGCAATAAACGATATGATTGAAAGTAATATAACAAGTGTTGATTTTATAGCGATTAATACAGATCAACAGGATTTGGACAGATCTCAGGCTCCAGTAAAAGTACTTTTAGGGCGTGGAATGGGAGCTGGAGCAGATCCTGAAAAAGGGAGGATTGCAGCAAAAGAATCAGAAGAAAAAATAAAAGAAGTGTTAGAAGGAACAGATATGTTATTCATAACTGCCGGAATGGGTGGTGGAACAGGAACAGGAGCATCTCCAATTATTGCTGAAGTTGCAAAAGCGATGGGAATTTTGACTGTAGCCATTGTAACAAAACCGTTTAGTTTTGAAGGACCGTTAAAGAAAAATAATGCTGCAACAGGAATTAATAATTTAAGAGAAAATGTAGATACATTAATAGCAATTCCAAATGACAGATTATTTGAAATACCAGGAATGAATATTTCCCTAATGAATGCTTTCAAAGAAGCAAATGGAGTTTTAAAAATGGGAATAAAAGGGATTTCTGACTTAATTACAAAACAGGGGATTGTAAACTTGGATTTTGCAGATATAAAGTCTATTATGCAAAATTCAGGAATTGCAATGTTAGGATTTGGAGAAGCGAATGGAGATGAAAAAGCTAAAAGTGCAACTGCTCAAGCATTAAACAGTCCACTATTAGAAAAATCCATTGAAGGTGCAAGAAAAATTTTAATAAATGTTACAGCTGGACCAGATATCGGATTACAGGAAATACAGGAAGTTGCCGAAACAATTGCAGAAAAAGCTGGAAATGATAAAGCTAATTTAATATGGGGATACATTATGGAACCTGAATTGGAAGGAACTATAAGTGTATCATTAGTAGCAACAGATTTTCAGGAAGAACTTTTGGCTAGAAGTGAAAACATAGATTCAAGAGCAATTAGATTTGCGCCGCCTAAAAAAGAAGAAGTAGAAGTGGAAAAAAAAACTGAAGAAAAGAAGGAAGTTAAACATCAAATTGAAGAAGAGGATCATGATACAGAAGAAAGATCAGATGAAAGCAGTATCTCAGATTTTGTTTTACCACCATTTTTTGAAGAATAGTGAACTGAAATCCAATTTTAAAAATTACATAAAAAACTCAAATTATTAAAGTCTAATATAAGTTATTTTAAAATTAATACATAAAATTAAAATATTTTTTAAAATAACTTGATTTTATTAGGCTTTTTTGCTATAATAATAGAACCTGCTCTATTTAAGGAAGTAGGGCTAAAAAAGCCATAGGAAAGGAGAAAGAATAATGAGAAATTATGAAATTATGTTTATTTTATCTACACAATTAACAGACGAAGAAAAACAAGCTGGAGTTGCATTTGTAGAAAAAATATTAACAGCTGCTGGAGCAACTGAAGTTAAGACAGAAATCTGGGGAGATAGAAAATTAGCTTATCCAATTAAGAAAAAAGAAAACGGATACTATGTTTTAACAACATTCCAAGCAGATGGAACTAAATTTAATGAAATTGAAACAAAATTGAATATTAATGAATCAATTTTAAAATACATGATTGTTAAAAATGATTAATTTGAAATAACTTAAATTTGAGGTTTTGTTATTTTAACTTTAAAATAAATATAAAATTAGGGGGAAATTTATGAACGTAGTAATACTAATGGGAAGAATGACAAGAGATCCTGAGTTGAAATATACTTCAGGAGGAAAGGCATTTGCAAATTTTTCATTAGCTGTGCAAAAAACAAAAGATGAAGTAGAATTTATTGACTGTACTGCGTGGGAAAAAACTGCAGAAACAATTGCTGAATACTTTAGAAAAGGTAACAGAATTCTTATACAAGGACGTTTGAGCGTAAGTAATTACGAACAAAATGGCGAAAAAAGAAAATCAACAAAAGTTGTTGTAAACAGTTTTGAATTTGTTGAAAGTTCAGGAACTTCTGGGAATAATGGAGGATATCAGCAACAGCAGTCTTTTAGCAATAATACTAAAAAACCAGTATCAGTACAAAATGATACTTATGAAGATGATAACGATGATATGGATGACGATGAAGAGTTTCCATTTTAATAATAGCTAAGTAAATTTTATAAGAGTTCTTTTAACGAAGTAAACTTGAAAAGAAATGAAATTTACTATAAAAGTTTTTAGGAGGTGCAAATTTAATGAGAGCTAAACCAGTTACAGAATTTAAAAGAAGAAAAAGAAGACCAAAAGTTAAATTTAAAGTAGAAGATATTAATTATAAAAATGTTGAATTATTAAAAAACTTTATGAATGATAAAGGAAAAATATCTCCAGCAAGAGTAACAGGACTTGAAGCAAAAATTCAAAGAAAAATTGCCAAAGCAATTAAAAGAGCTAGACAAATCGCTTTAATGCCTTATACAAAAATCGAAAAATAAAGTAATTTAATTTAACAAAAGATAGCAAGAAGTCTCCGGCTTCTACAAGCGGGAGATGAATTGCTTTTTTTTTGTAAAAAAAAATTGAAAAAAGGATATATTTATGATATAATTTATTCAGTGAAATAATATAGAAGTAGGTAATAATAATGTCATATAATAGTAATTATCATTCAGTATTTGATATAAATTATCATATGATTTTTTGTATAAAATATCGAAGAGAAGTCATTAATGATGAAATTTCTAATAGATTGAAAGAGATTTTTGAAAAAATATGTCCGAAGTATAACATTGTTCTTAAAGAATGGGAACATGATGTTGATCATATTCATATGTTGATTAATGCTATGCCTAATACTGAACTTTCTAAGTTTGTAAATACTTACAAAAGTGCTTCCAGCAGGTTGATAAAAAAAGAATTTCCTGAAATAAGGAGAAGATTGTGGAAAGAATATTTTTGGAGTAGAAGTTACTTAGTTGTAAGTGTTGGAGGTGCACCGTTAGAGATAATTAAAAAATATATTCAAAATCAAAAGGAGGTGTAATTTTATGAAATATAATTTAGCATTCAAATACAGAATTTATCCAAATAAGGAGCAAGAATTATTGATAAACAAGACTTTTGGATGTGTTCGTTTTGTTTACAATACAATTTTGTACACTGCGAATAAAATTTATGAAGAAACTGGAAAAAATAAAATAATTACACCTACCAGTTTGAAAAGTGAAAACCAATTTTTGAAAGAAGTAGACAGTCTGGCACTTTCAAATGCTCAATTGAATGTAAAACGATCGTTTACGAATTTCTTTCAGAAGAGAGCGAAGTTTCCGAGGTTCAAATCTAAAAAGACTAGTGTTAAAAGTTATACGACAAATTGTGTGAATAATTCAATACGAATTGAGGAAAACAAATATTTGGTTTTGCCAAAATTGAAAAAAGTCAAATTAAAATATCATAGAGAAATACCGAAGGATTACAAGATAAAGTCAGTAACATTGACAAACAGTAATGGAAATTACTATGTTTCTGTCTTGACGGAATTTGAAAAAGAAATTCAAAAAATGCCAAGTAATGATAAAGTAATTGGACTTGATTTTTCAATGTCTGAATTATTTGTCAGTTCTGAAAACCAAAGGGCTGATTATCCAAAATATTTTAGGATGTTAGAAGAAAAATTAAAGAAATTACAGAAATCATTGTCAAGGAAAGTAAAATTTTCTAAAAATTGGTATAAGCAAAAAGCGAAAATATCAAAATTACATGAGTATATCAAAAATTGTCGAAGAGATTTTTTGCATAAATTATCGAAAAAATTGTCCAAAGAACATAATGCTGTGATTGTCGAGGATTTGAATATGAAAGGGATGAGCCAGGCATTAAATTTTGGGAAAAGTGTAGGAGATAATGGATGGGGAATGTTTTTGAGGATGCTTGAGTATAAGTTGATGTTTTTAGGAAAGCAATTTTTAAAAATAGATAAGTGGTTTCCGTCGTCGAAAACTTGTAGTAAATGTGGAAATGTTAAAGAGGAACTGAAATTATCAGAAAGAAGCTATAAATGTGAGTGCTGTGGAATTGAGATTGATAGAGATTACAATGCGGCACTGAATATAAAAAACATTGGAAAAGAGATGTTGAAATATTAGGAAATAGAAAGACAGGGTAGGAACTGCCCGAAGAGCTTGGTAAATATATTTGGCTAACAAAAGAAGATACTTCCCAAGAAGCTTCCGCTTCTAAAAGCGAGAGTAGTTCACTCTTTATAGTTTAAGACTATTAAAAAATGAGTATTAACTTATTTTCAAATAGTCTTTTTTTTTAGAAAAGATATGGAAAAAATAAGAATAATATTGTATAATGTACAAAATAAATAATTAGGTGGTAGCGAAAATGTTAAATAAGAAAATGATAATATTTTTTCTTTCTTTTTTTCTTTTTGTGGTAAGTTGCAATAAAAAAGAAAATGAATCCAAAAAGAAAAATTCTGAAAATTTACAGAATAAAACCACACAGGAGAATATTTTTTCAAACAATTCAATCGAAAAAATAATTGAAACTTTTTCAAAAAAATCTAAAGAAAATAGAGTAAGTATTGGAAATTTTGAAAAATTGGCTTATGAAAATAAAAACTATTATTACGCCAGAATAAATTCAAAAAGTGACGCCATTTATGCACTTGATTACAGTGGAATAAGTGCTACGAGCATATTTTTGAAGGTTGGAAAAGTAGACGGGGCAAATTTAGGAATAATAGAAAATATGGTTGTGAATTTGATACAGGTATCTGATGAAAACATTAAGGATTCTGAAGCCAGAGTAATTTATGCGAAAATTTTATCCAATCTGGGTGAAAAAGAATTATCAGGATTGTTGACATATACAAATAAGATAACTTATGGCGTGAGAATAGATCCCTTAACAAGTGAATTTATATTCTTTGCCAAAGAATCTGAAAATGAAAGTAATGTAACAAGTATTCAGCAATTTAAAGTGAGTAAAGATAAAAAAGAAAATTTAGAAATATTAGCAAATTTAAAAAAAAATAAAAAATAAATTACGATATCAGGAGGAAAAATGAATTTAGAAGCATTATTCGGACTTTTACAAGGACAGGATTTAGGTAAATTAACAGAACAAATAGGAGGAAGCAGCACACAAGTAAAAAATGGAGTATCGGCAGCTTTACCTGCAATATTGGCAGCAGTCAATAAAAATGCAAATAACAGTGAAAAAGCGGAAGGATTGAACAATGCGTTAAATCAGCATGACGGTTCAGTATTAAATAATCTTGGAAGTTATTTGCAAAATCCTGATTTAAAGGATGGAGCAGGCATTTTAGGGCATTTATTTGGAAATAATACGCAAAATGTAGCAAATGCCGTTTCCCAATCAAGTGGACTTGATACCCAAGGTAGCATGAAAATATTAGAAACTTTAGCTCCACTTGTATTAGGTGCATTGGGACAGCAAAAAAAGGAAAATAATCTAGATGCACAAGGAATTGGAAATTTGACATCAAACCTTGCATCAAACTTTACTGGAGCAGGTGGAATTATAAGTACAGTTACAAATATGCTAGATGCAAATAAAGATGGAAATGTCGTAGATGATGTAATGGGATTAGTTGGGAAATTTTTGGGCGGTAAAAAATAAAATATTGTAAAATAATATATTTAATTAGGCAAAGGGACTATTTTATTTTTAAAGTTATCTCATCAAAGCCTAATTTTTTTATATTTATTAAAACAAAAAACTTATATTTTAATTATTTTGAAATACTAGGTTTTTATCCTTTGTTGGAAAAATTTGTAATAAATTCGTTATTTTAATGGGAAATAGTATAAGTTAAATATTTAAAGATAGAAGTAAAGGATGGTGTGAGATGAAATTTTTAATAATTGGATTAGGTGGGGGAATTGGAGCGATTCTTCGATATTTGATTAGTGTTGTGCCTTTGAAAGTGAGTTTTCCTGTACAGACTTTTGTTACGAATATTTTGGGAGCAATTTTGATTGGGGTTGTTGTTGAGATGGTGGCTGGCAAGGAGATTTCAGAGAATTGGAATTTGTTTTTGAAAGTGGGGATTTGTGGTGGATTTACTACATTTTCTACATTTTCGCTGGAAACGTATAATTTGATTGAGAAGGGAAATACTGGGATTGCTTTGGGGTATGCAATTTTAAGTGTTGTGTTGTCAGTTATTGGGGTTTTTGTGGGAAGAGGAATTGTTAAGATGATTTAAAAAACTGGAGGAAATATGAATAGAGAACATTCAATAGAAAATACGAAAAAATATGCGATACTGGAGGTTATGTTCTTTAACGGGTATTCAGTTGGGATGCAGAGTTTTGTACTTTTGAGTTTGGCGATTTATTTTAATATGAGTTCTTTTTTTATATCAATTGTATCATCTCTGCCAACTGCAGGATATTTGTTGCAAATATTTACTAAGCGGGTAAATATCTTGCTTGGAAGCAGGAAAAAGACGATGGTGATAGCGGCGACTGTTTCAAGGCTGGTTATTTGTGTTATGCCTTTTGCTGTTTTTTTTGATATAAGAAGGCAAGAAGTGTATTTTGCAGTAATGTTTATTTATGCTCTTGTTTCACCTTTTTCAAATAATGTCTGGACGGCTGTAATGACTAAGATTGTTGATAAAAAGGAAAGAGGGAAGTATTTTGGGAAACGTAATTTGTTTTCATCGTTGTCCACTGTAGTTTACACTTTGTTTTACGGATATGTTTTATCAATGCCAGACAGGAAAAATGCAATGCTTATCTTGACAATAGCAATGTCGCTTTCGGCAATAGGCTCGGCGATATTTATGTGTCTTCATTATGTACCTGATTCAGAAAGTGATATGAAAAAAGTGAGCATAAAGACGGCATTTAAAAATAAAAATTTTGTCATTTATTTAAAATTTGCTTCTGTATGGCTGTTTACATGGGAATTTCTAAAGCCAATGACAGAATATTACAGAATAAAAGTGCTTGGTGTAAATACAATGTTCATTTCCCAAATGGGAGTTCTAACAGCGATATTGTCAAGCATACTTTATCTAGTTTATGGAAAATTGTCTGATAAATATGGAAACAAGACAATGTTAAGAATGGGGATATTTTTTACAACATATTATGTGCTTACTTATTTTTCAATGACTCAGGACAATAAAATGTCAATGCTTTTTGCAGCCGCAGTAATTGATGCGATAGGATTTACAGCGATAACATTAAGTTTGCTGAATCTGATGATGGAAGTTTCAGGCGAGCCTGCTGATGCGTATGTTGGAGCTTATGCGATGGTTTCAGGGCTTTCAGCAATATTAGCCGGATTATTTGGTGGAATACTGGGAAAATTTATAAATAACGGAGTAATTTATATTTTTGGGGAACAATTTTACACAATAAGATTTGCCTTTGTTATAGGATTTATTTTGAGATTATTTTCATTGCTGGAATTAACGAGAGTTTATTCATTTGAAAAACATTTGTGTATCCTGGCGGAAGCAGTAGAATAAAAAGCATGTTTTCCAAAATAATGTTTTCAGGCTCAAGATACGTTATTCATTCTAATAAAGGAAAAAATGAGGATTCTAATGAACAAAATGTAGATAAGGAAAAGAATGTTGATGATAAATTGGATGAAACTAAGGAATATAATTGATTTGTAGCCAGCTATAAGAGTAAAAAGTTGCAGAAATTGAGAAGGATAGCATGGAATTAGGATCTCTTTGTTAAAGAGTGTAGAAAAACAAGAAAATTAAATATTAAAAAATATTGTGTTTATCGGGATTTTCAGACTTTTACAACTGAGTAAAAGTTTTGTAGAATAGGAGAATTTTATGAAAAAGATTTTAGAGAAAATTGGGAAAGATGAGTTGTTGGAATATTCACGCTTAGGAGATAGATTTTCTGTTGGGAATTATATTGGAAACAGTAATAACTTTCATATTTTTACATCTATTAATCCGTATGGAAAGTATGAAGGCTACAAATTTTTAAAAGATGAAGAATTGAAGAAATTAGGAAGAAAAAAGTGGTATTTAGAATTAATGAAGGAAAATATAAAAGAGAGACTTTTCAAAGAGGGAAAAACTGTTATTTTAAGAAAAGATAATTTTTTTGAACATTTATTTGAATATTTTATAAAAAATAAAATAAGATTGCAAATTTCTTATGATAGAGATTGGAATAATAATGGCTATTTAATTAAAAATTCAGATGAGTTTTTTTGGTTTCATTTTTGTGATGAAGAAGATGAAAATGAAGAAGAAATTATAAGAAAATACGGAGTAAAAATTATAAGAGCAGGAAAAAATGTTATAAAAGATATTATTGTAGAAAATAGCGAAATTAAAAAAAATAAATTGATAAAAGTTTATGATTTAGATGATGTTTTAGGTGATATTATTTTTCAAGACGATAATCATATTTTGATTAACGAGAAGGATTTATTTTTTGGCGATTATAAATTTACGATATTAAAAATGTCTGATATTGAAGAAATTAACGATAGAATGAATTTAATAGAAACAAAAGATATAAATTTAGAAGAAATTTTTCCAAATATTGTAAAAATGAAAATAGAAGAAGTTTTGAAAAAATGCTTTGAGAATAAAATATTAGTACATTTTGAGCATGAGAAATCATATTCTGAAAAATTTGGAATAATTGAAAGATTTGATAACGAGAAAATAATTTTAAAAGAAATAGATAAAATGACGGGAATTTTTATTGCTAAATCTGAGATAATAATTGAGGATATTTCGTTCTTATTTGTGAGAAATTGCAAAGTTTTGGGAATCGAGAGGTAAAATTTATGAAAAAAGGCTCTGTTCTTGATTGAGTAGAAGCCTTTTTTATTTTTATAGTATTCAGTAGAATTTATTGTCTTATAGGCACTGCACAGATTTCTCCAACACCTGATACATATTCGCATGAGCCTCCACTATTTTTTATCGCTCTTCTCATATTTGCTCTTTGAATTACTCCACAGCTGCTTGCAAGCATTAAAATCATTGCTAAAAATATAAATTTTTTCATTTTATTTTCCTCAACTTTCTAAATATTTTTTTATTATTGAATTCTATAATTGTGAATATTATAACTTAATTTCTCGCAAAATTCAAGTTCTTATAATTTTTTATTATTTTACAAAATTTCACAAACGTTGTAAACAAATATCAAAAATGATATAATTTAAAAATAAATTTAAATAAAAATAATTTGATAAAAATGGGGAAAAGGAAAGGAAATTTAATGAGTTTAGTTCAGTTTAACAAGGTATATAAGCAATTTGCGGGGGAATATATTTTGAGAGATGTTAATTTTACGATTGAAGAAAAGGATAAGATTGGGCTTGTGGGCGTAAATGGGGCTGGGAAGTCTACGATTATCAGGATGCTTTTGGGGGAAGAGCGGATTGATGGGAATGAGAATAATCTTAATGAGTTTGGGGAAATTGTGAAAAGTGGGGCTACAAAAATTGGGTATTTGTCACAGAATACAGAGTTTTCAGATGAAAAAAATACGATTTACGAGGAAATGATGACTATTTTTGAGGAAGAGAGAAAAATTTGGGACGAGATTCAGAAGGTTAATATGCTTTTGGGAACAGCGAACGAAGATGAAATGGAAAAGTTGATTAACAAGTCTGCTGAACTTTCTTCTATTTACGAGGCAAAAAATGGTTATGAGATTGAATACAAAATTAAGCAGGTGCTTACAGGGCTTGAGCTTACTGGGGAATATGAGAATTTGTTATTGCAGGATTTGAGCGGTGGGGAAAGAACACGTGTTTCGCTTGCAAAACTGCTTTTGTCTGAACCTGATTTGCTGATTTTGGATGAGCCGACAAACCATTTGGACTTAATTTCGATTGAGTGGCTTGAGGATTATTTGAAAAAGTATAATAAGGCGTTTTTGCTTGTTTCTCACGATAGAATATTTTTGGATAATGTCTGTACAAAAATTTTTGAGTTGGAAAATAAAAAATTACACAAGTATGATGGTAACTTTTCATCGTTTATTCTTCAAAAGGAGATGATTTTGAAGGGGGAAATTAAGCGGTATGAGAAGGAGCAGGAAAAAATTAAGAAAATGGAGGAATATATTGACAGATTTCGAGCTGGAATAAAGGCAAGACAGGCGAAAGGACGACAAAAAATACTGGATAGAATCGAGAGAATGGAAGATCCTGTATTTAATCCGCAAAGAATGAGGCTAAAATTTGAACCAGCTAAAATGAGTGGGGAAAATGTGCTGAAAGTTAGAAACTTATCTAAAAGCTTTGACGGAAAAAAAGTTTTGAATAATATAAATTTTGAACTTTTCCGTGGAGAAAGAGTTGGGATTATTGGAAAAAATGGGATTGGGAAATCTACACTTCTAAAAATACTTTTGGATAAATTGCCAAAGGATACAGGGGAAATTGAGTTTGGAACAAGGCTAAAAATCGGATATTATGATCAGAATCATCAGGAATTTTCGCAAGAAAATACGATTTTACAGGAAATAAACAATTCACTTGACTTAACAGAAGAATACTTGCGAACACTCGCAGGTGGATTTTTGTTTTCAGGCGACGATGTACAGAAAAAAATTAGCATGTTAAGCGGTGGAGAAAGAGTTCGTGTGGCATTTCTAAAACTTTATATGGAAAAAGCCAATTTTTTGATTTTAGATGAGCCAACTAACCATCTGGATGTTTATTCCATCGAAGTGCTGGAGGACGCTCTGGAGGATTTTGACGGAACAATGTTAGTTGTTTCCCACAACAGACACTTTTTAGATACGGTCTGCAATACAATTTACTGCCTTGACGAAAACGGACTGACAAAATTCAAAGGAAATTACGAAGACTATAAAGAAAGCCTAAAAACAGCAAAATCAGCTTCTCAAGGAACAGACATCGAAATGAAGGAAGAGAAAAAACTTTCATATCAGGAACAGAAAGAACAGTCAAGAAAAATCGCAAAATTGAAACGTGATATTGAAAAACTGGAAAAGGAAATGGAAAAAATCACAGAAATGAGAGAAAACTTAAACGCTGAATACGAAAAAGCTGGAAAAGAAAATAATATGGAAAAACTGATGGAAGTGCAGGAAAAGCTGGATAGGCTGGAAGAAGAAGAGCTGGAGAAGATGGAAGAATGGGATGTGAAGAGTGGGGAGTTGGATAAAATGGAATTGTAAATAAAAAATATTTGTTATATTTTTATGAATTAATTTGAGTATGATTTTTGGAGGCTAGAAAAAATAGAGGCAGTTCTAGTCTTTTTTATTTTTAAAAAATTTCAAAAAAAGTAAATACAAATCGTTGACAAATCAAAAAAAAAGATTATACTAATATTATACTGATTGATTTATAAAAAGAGAGAAATTAATTAGTATAAAACTATATAAAGATAATATAAAAACTAGAGAAGTAATGTTGAGAGGAGGTGTTGAGAAATGGGAGCAGTTGTAGTTTGGCAATGTATGGCATGTGGTCGTGAAATTCGTTCATCTATCAGACCAAATGGTAAAGCAGGAGGAAAGTGTCCTGATACATCAACCGGAAATCATATATGGCAACAAGGATAATTTTTATAGGGAGAGTATAGAAATTTTGTTTTCTTACTCTCTTTATATTTATAAAGATATATTATTTTAGGGAGAATAGGATTGTATAAAGAATATAAAGAAAAAGGATATAAAGAACTAGAAAATTTGGTATTAAAAAATGATTACTATGCAATAAATGAACTTGGAGAAAGGAAATTTCAAGAAGGAAATTATAAAGAAGCATTAGAATATTTTGAAAAAGCATCTAAATTAGGAAGTGATATGGCTATAAATAATATCGGATTTTATTTTTTAGAAATTGAAAATAATTTTGAAGAAGCAGAAAAATATTTTAATAAAGCAATAGAAAAAGAGAACATAATTGCAATAAATAATCTTGGGGTACTTAATATTAATAAGAATAATTATGAAGAAGCAAAGAAATATTTTTTATTAGCAATAGATAAAAAATGTAGTTTTGCATATAATAATTTAGGTGGATTATATGAAAATGTTTATCAAAAATATGAAGAAGCAGAAAAATTATATCAAAGATGTTTTGAAGAAACAGAAGATACAGATTGTTTAATAAATTTAGCATATCTTTATCTAAATTATTATGAAAATAAAAATGGAGCAATAAAATATTTAAAATTAGCAATAAATAAAGGAAATAAAGGGGCAGAGCATATACTTTTTCATGTATTAAATGATGAGGTTTGCAGTTGTAATAATGACTAATAGAAAAGGCTAGAAAAAATATAAAAAATTCTAGTCTTTTTTAGTATCATAAATTTCATAATATATTGTGACAAATATTAAGATAAAAAATAAAGAAGGAGTAAAAAACGTAGTAATAAATATTTTGAGAATCATTCAGATTTTGACTGGGACTTTTTCGGAAAATATAAAAAATAGGTAGAAAAATTATAAAAAAAATTATATACTATTCTTGATAACTATATTTAGGAAAAAAGGGAAAAGTAAATGGCAAATAATAAATACAGCTGGGGAAACGAGAGTGATAAAATTTTAAAAAGGCTAGTTTCTCAAGACGAAGAAGAATTTTTGAGTAAAAAAAGGGTAAAAGAGTTATTTGAGGATGGAATATTAAAAAATATTCAAGTGGGAACCTTTGAAGGCTTGAAGGAAATACATAGATATTTGTTTCAGGAATGTTATGGAACTGCAGGAAAAATACGGAAACATGATATTCGGAAAGGCGATACTGTGTTTTGTCGTGCAATGTATCTTGAAGATAATTTAAAGACGGTTTCTAAAATGCCTGAAAATACTTTTGAGGAAATAATTGAAAAATATGTTGAAATGAATATAATGCATCCGTTTTATGAGGGAAATGGAAGAACGACTAGGATTTGGCTGGATCAGATGTTGATAAAAAGGCTCGGAATGTGTGTGAATTGGCAAAATATCAGTAGAAATGATTATTTGTCGGCGATGAAAAGAAGTATGGTTAATGATTTGGAACTAAAGATGCTTTTGAAGGAGAATTTGACGGAAGATGTGGAAAGTAGAGATATGTTTATGAATGGGATTAATCAGTCTTATGAATATGAAAATATGAGAAAATATGATGTGATAAATATATGAATAAATGTTTGAAATTATACTGATTTGTAAAAGGAGGTTTGAATGAAAAAGCGGTTATTGAAAATATTAATGCTATTATTTTTAATTGGGAATTTAACATTTTCAGAATATGTTGAGAAAGACGGGAAAGTTTTTTATAATGGGAAAGAAGTTTGGGTTGAGGATATGAAGAGTTTTAGGATTTTAAATGATAAAATTGCGGCAGATAGTCAAAATGTATATTTTAGAGGATATAGGACAATTTCGCCATATGGTAGAAATTCAAAAGATTTTATTGGTGTTTTTTCAAAAGAAAGAAAAGAAGAACAAAAAGAAATAAAATATGATGTTAAAAAGATTGAGTTAATTCCTAGCAGAGAAAAAGACAGATATTTTTATTTTTTTAAGTATAATAAAAAAATATATGCTGTGTATGGACTCGGTGGTGAATCTTTTTTTGGAATACAAGATGTAGATTATGAAACTTTTAAAGAAGTATCTGGAAGTTTTGTGAAAGATAAAAATAAAGTTTATTTTGTTAGACTATCTGGTGGATTTTGTAGTTATTCAGGTGATTATTGTCAATCATTTTTTCTTGGTATGCCAGAAATAAAAGGAATAGTTCCTAAAAATTTTAAAGTTATTATAGATAATTCAGATTATGATAAAATATTTGTCGAAAATGACGGGAAACTATATTTTATGAAATCTAATCCATATTCTGAAGAGGATTTTAAACTTGAAGAATTAAAGCAAGTAGATGTAAAAACTTTTAAGCCTTTGGAGTATAAACTTATAAAAGATAAAAATAATATATATTTCTTTAAAGATAATAAATTTATAAAATTTGAAAAGGCAGATGCAAATACATTTGAAGTTATTGGGAACGGCTATGCAAGGGATAAAAGCAATATTTATTTTTTGTATCCAAATTTGGAATATATGATGCCAATAAAAATGGAGGCAGATAGAAAGTCATTTAATTTGATTAAAGTTGGAGAAGACTATACATCTTATGCAAAGGACAGAAAGAATATTTATTGTGAGGGTAGAATATTAGAAGGTGCGGATTATAAAACATTCAGAATTTTTAAAGAAAAAGATGAAAATAGAGAAGAAATTGTGAAAATAAAAGATAAAAATCATGAATATGATGAGAATTGTCAGATAAAAGATAAAAATAAGTTTTAGAAAAATATAAATAAAAATATCTTATGATTAATAAAAGTCATAATTTTTGAGAATAGGATTTGTATATATATTTAATAATTATTATTTAGGAAAGCATAGTAGATAAAAAGGAGATTAAAATGGAAAAATTAGTAAGAAGAGGTGGCGGTGGACATTCTCACGGTGGAGGACATAGCCATTCTCATGGAAGTGGCGGAAGCCATCATTATAGTGGAGGACATTACGGTGGAGAACATAGTAGCAGAGAGCATTCGAGCGGTCATTCGGATGGAGAAGGAACTGGGAAATCTAAAAAATCAAGTGATGATGAACAAGAAAACTCAACATCTTTCTGGGGAAGTCACGGATCTCATTCAAGAAGTTCAAGACGGAGAAATTGTGAAAGTATTGTTGACACTAAGGAAAGGCAGGCTTGTATTGATAGCAATAATAATGCTAATAATCTTGAGGTATTTTTTATTTTTTGTGCTGTCATAGTTTTTATTTTTTTGAAAATAAAAGATTTTGGAAGAAAATAATAAAAAATAATGAACATTATATTGGACATATTTATATTGAATGATAAAAATAGATTTTGACTTGATAGCGTTTAAGATAATGGATAAAAATCGTAAATATAACAGCGAGTGCAAAAAAAGAGAAATAATAAGTTGAGAATGGCAGGAGCAGAAGCTAAAATATGGAAATAGTAATATCAATAATAATCGGAATAACTATAGTTTTTATAATGATAAATTTTATAAATCGTAAAAAAATGGATGAATTTGATGATTTTTCCGGAAAAAAAGAAAATAAGGAAAATAAAGAGGAAACGGATAATGTAGATAGATTTGGACATAAAATCACTTCGATAGATGATATTGTTGAAGTTGATTATTCACAGAATTATGAGGGGAATGATAAAGAAAGGGATAGGAAGTATCGGCATATCATTTTTTTTGCATATGAAAATATAATTTCTGGAAATTATAGAATGGCAAGAGAAGAATTGGAAATGGCGGCAGGATTGAAGGCTAGAGGGAATTATGAGCTGGGGAAATTTTATTATTACTGCAAAAGTGATAATCAGAATGCGGTAAATATGTTTAGATTTGCGTATAATGATGGAATAAATGAGGCGGTTTATTATCTTGGAAAAATTGAGGAAGAATCGGGAAATATTGAACTTGCGATAGACTGGTACAATGAAGGAGCTAAAAAAGGTGACATTAATTCGATAACTAGGCTTGGGAAAATTGCTGAAGAAAAAAATGATTATAAAAAAGCAGAAGAGTTTTACTTAAAAGCGGCTGATACGAAAGATGCTGGGGGAATATATAATCTTGTTAATTTGTACTTTAAGCAGAATATGAGAGAAAAAGTTATTGAATGGCATAAAAAATTGATGAATGAAAAACAAATTACAGGATTAACTTTTGAAATAATTAAAAATATTGAATTTATGCTTGGAAGTGAAAAGGACAAAAAATATGTGGAACTGATTAATCAGGGAAACGAATTTTTGGAAAAAAGAGATTATGAAAATGCTCGAAAATTGTTTACTGAAGCGATAAATTACAATGAAAGAGGTTATTTGGAACTTGCGAAATCGTATTATGCTGAAGGAAAAGGAGAAAAAACTAAGGAAGTGTTTGAAAGGGCTTATGAAATGGGAGTGAAAGAGGCGGCTTATAAATTAGGGCAATATATGGATGTGGTAGAAGGAAATGAAAAAGAATCTGAAAAATGGTATAAAATTGGAAAGGAAATGGGAGATGCCAGAGCGATTTACCAGCTTGCGATGCTTTATGAAACTAGCAGAGAATTTGGGAAAAGTGAGGAAGAAGCATATGGAATATTTGAAATTTCAGCCAATATGAAATATGCTCCTGCAATAATGGATATGGCATTTTACAGCGATAGGGCGGAAAATAAAAATAAAGTTAAGGAATGGACATCTAAATTATTAAATGAAACAGGATTAATTGAACTTGGAAAAAATATGATAGGAGATGCACAGAATCTTTTGGAAGAAATGGGAGAAAAGATTGAAGATAAAATTTCAGAAAAAGATTATGAAATCGAATATGATGAAGATTTAATATATTTCATAAAAAAATTTAAAAGCTGGAATTAAGAAAAAATAGATAAAAAGGGGAAATGATTGGAATTGCAGTTATAAAATACTTGGATTATCAATTATGAAAATACATAAAAAAGCCAGAAAATTCTGACTTTTTACTCAGTTATTTTTTCTATTTAGAATTTTCTCTCCCCAAAATCCTGAAAACAGCCCAATTAAAAGCCCAGCCAAAACATCAGTTGGAAAATGCACAGTCAAGTATAGCCTTGAAAAAGCAATAATAATGCTTGTTATCAGTACGACTGGAAAATATTTTTTTAAATGTTTGTAAAAAACATATACCATTGTAAAAGATGCCGAAGTATGCCCTGAAGGAAATGAAAAATCCTTTGGAGCCTTTATCAAAAGTATAATATCAGATATTTCCTCAAAGGGTCTTGCTCTATGCGTAAAATTTTTCAAAATTACATTTACAATAATTGCATTTATAATCAATGAAATCGCGGCTAAATATCCGATTTTTCGATATTTTTTGATAGAAAGCAGGAATAATGTCACTGCAATCCAGATTAATCCGTGATTTCCTAAGTTGGTAAAAAATATCATTATGCTGTTCAGTAGCTTCGAATTTAAGCTGTGCTGGAAATTGTAAAATAGTTTAATAATAAAAATATCAATATTTTGTATAAAGTTTAGCATTTTTTCTCCTAAATAATGTATTTTTAGAGATATTATATATGAAAAAGCTCAAAAAATAAAGTGAAAATTTTAGAATTTGAACGGAACACTAAAAAATGTTATATTATTGAAAAGTTGAGATTTTTTGTCATAAATAGGAGATAACAACTTTCATTAATATAAAAATAATTAGAAACACAAAAAAAATAAGATATTTTATGATATAATTATATGAAAATTGAAGTTTAAAAAGGAGAAAAGAAAATGAAAAATTTAAAAATATCTGTAAGTATATTTATGATTGCCACCTCTATTGTTGGAATGGCTGCAGCAAAAAAATCAGTAAGAAAAGATACTGCAAAAAAAGGAACTACTAAATCTCCAGTTGTTGGAATGGCGAATCCAGCTTCAACATATTGTGTTCAAAAAGGTGGAGAATCAATAATCGTAAAAGGTAAGGATGGAGAATATGGAGTTTGTAAATTAAAAGATGGAACAGCAGTAGAAGAATGGGAATACTACAGACAAAATAACCCTGATTCTACTTCAAAAAATGAGCCTGTGATTGGAATGCCAAATCCAGCTTCAGTTTTTTGTGAAAAACACGGTGGAAAATCTATTAATGTAAAAGATAAAGATGGGAATGAAGTAGGAAAATGTCAATTTAAAGATGGAACAAAAGTGGATGAATGGCATTATTATAGAGAAAATAATTAATATTTTAAGGGGTTATTATTTTTGATTTACTTTTTAAATAAAAACAGTCAAGCAAAGATTTCTGAATAAAAACTTGTTTGACTGTATTTTATTTACATAACTTTTTTCAAAAAGCCTATTTGGCAACTTTTAAATTTTCAGTTGAATGACTATGTAAATGATGTTTATAGTTAAATAATAATGCTGTACAGATAATAGTAACTATACTTGCAATTAAAATACCGTAAAATTCGATAGTGTGAACAGGAACGTTCTTGAAAAATCTTACAAAACCTTCTGGAGCAATTACAATGTAAGTTGTAACAACCATTGTCATAAACATTGAAGGAATTAATGCAAATACGAATGGTTTTCCTTTTTTAACAAGCCACACTGTTGCAGTCCATAATGAAACTGCCGCCAAAGTTTGGTTTGCCCATGCAAAGTATCTCCAAATTATATTAAAATCAATAGTTGTTAAGTAAATACCTACGATAAACAACGGAATTGCAATTAAAAATCTATTTTTTATTGGACTTTGCTTAATTTTGAAAATGTCGGCAATAATTAATCTTGAACCTCTAAAGGCAGTATCTCCTGAAGTAATAGGACAAGCAACAACACCAAGCACAGCCAGAAATGCTCCAAAAACACCAAGCAACTGAACAGATGCTTTGTTTACAACAACTGCAGGAGTTCCAGCAGCAGCAAGTTCTTTAATTCCACCAAAAACAGTCATTGCAGCAGCAGCCCACACTAACGCAACAACGCCTTCTGCAATCATTGCACCATAAAATACTTTTCTTCCTTCAGTTTCATTTTTTAAACAACGTGCAACCATTGGAGATTGAGTAGCGTGGAAACCGCTTACTGCACCACAGGCAATTGAAATAAATAAGTAAGGAAACATTGAGGTTCCTTTAGGATGTGGATTTCCTTTAAAAATTTCAGTAACTTCAGGAATTGCGAAAGCTCCTGTAAATTGCCCATAAATTAACATCGTTCCAATACCAATTGCCATAAATAATAATGCAAAACCAAAAATTGGATAAATTTTGGCAATAATTTTATCAAGTGGAAGGATTGTAGCCAAAATATAATAAGCGATGATGATGATTGTAAAAGTCATGGCACTCACACCTGGAATCAAATTGTGAAGAATGTCAGCAGGTGATTTTATAAATACAACTCCAACTAATAGCAATAAAACTATTGAAAAAACTCTCATAATTTGCTGCATTACAACACCTAAATTTTGTCCCACAAGTTCACCAATACTACTTCCTTTATTCCTAAGTGAAAGCATACCAATCAAGAAATCATGAACAGCCCCTCCAAAAATACATCCAAAAACAATCCATAAAAATGCGGCAGGTCCCCATAAAGCTCCTGCAATGGCTCCGAAAATTGGTCCTGTTCCAGCAATGTTCAGAAATTGAATCAAAAATGCTTTTGGAGTGCTAACTTGCACATAGTCCACGCCATCGTAATATTCGATTGAAGGTGGAGTTCTGTCAGGCTCTATTCCGAAAACTTTTTCCACAAACTTGCTGTAAAATGCGTAACCTAAAATAAGAGCGACAATCGCTAAAACAAAAGAAATCATAATAAAAACCTCCTATAATTAATATTTATTATTTAATATAAAATATTATTTAAAATAACTTTGTTAATAATATGATAACTTGATTTTGTAAAAAAACAAGTGTAATTTTGAAAAATATTTAACATAAATTAAAAAAAGTTGTTGTTAATTTTGTAATTATATGATAAACTGAAATGATGGCAGTATATTGGAAATAAAATTAAAAAAGGAGATTTTAAAGGGAAATTTTAGATATGCTGGCATTAAATAAAAAATTTCAGGAGGAAAAATGACAAAGGGAATAAAAAAAATGTTATATTTGGTAACAGCAGGTTTGGTAATGGCAGCTCCATTAAATGCGGCTGGAAACAATGAATTAATTTGTATTGACCCAGGACATCAAGTTAGAGGAAATTCAGGACTTGAGGAAGTTGCACCTGGTTCATCAACGAAAAAGCCAAAAGTTTCATCAGGAACAAGAGGAGTTGCAACAAAAAAATATGAATATCAGCTTACACTGGAAGTTGGATTAAAATTAAGGGACGCATTACAAAACAAAGGTTACAAAGTGTTTATGGTACGTGAAACAAATGATGTAGATATTAGTAACAAGGAACGTGCAATCAAAACAAACAATGCAGGATGCTCATTATACATAAGACTTCATGCCGATGGAGTTGACAATTCTTCAGTAAATGGAGCAACAGTATTAACATCTTCAGCCAAAAACCGTTATACACAAAGCGTTCAAAAATCGAGCGACAAATTTTCACGTACACTTTTATCAGAATATATAAAAGCAACTGGAGCTAAAAATCGTGGAGTTTCATACAGAGATGATTTAACTGGAACAAACTGGTCAAAAGTTACAAATACATTAATCGAATTAGGATTTATGTCAAATCCTGCCGAAGACAGAAAAATGTCAACACCAGAATATCAAGCTAAAATGGTAAATGGAATGGTAAATGGTATTGAAAAATATTTAAGAGAAAAATAGTTTAGAAATTTAAAATAAAGTGCTTTGAAGAAATTTGGGTACTTTATTTTTTTATTGAAAAGGTTAAATTAATATTATATAATAGAACGAAAGTAATAATGTAAAGGAGGAGTTTCAAATGTTAATTGAGGAAATATCAAATGGGGAAAATGAAAAAATTGAATTTAAAGAAAATGCTAAAACTAATACATATATAAAAACAGTTGTGGCATTTGCAAATGGAAATGGCGGAAAAATAGTTTTCGGAGTAAAAGATAATGGAGAAATTATTGGAGTTGAAAATGAGTTTGAAGTTATGGATGGAATAATTAATGCAATCTCGGATAGCTGTTATCCAATGATTATACCAGATATAAGTTTGCATACGTTGGAAAATAGAACAATTATTCTTGTGGAAATTGAAGGAGGTAAGAAAAAGCCGTATTATTTGAAGTCAAAAGGGATGCAGAAAGGAACTTATATCAGAAGTGGTGCTACGACTAGAATTATTGAAGAAGATTATGTTTTGAAGGAGTTGGTTTTAGAAGGGGAAAATAAGTATTTTGATCAGCAAGTTTGCCACGAGGAAAGTATTAGTGATGAAGAAATTGAGAAATTTTGTGAATGGCTGGAGAAATTGGCAAGAAAAAATTCTGAAACTGATACAAAAATAAAAAAAGTTACTAGAAATACTTTGTTAAGCTGGAAAGTTCTGGAAGAGAAAAACGGTGAAATTTTTCCAACAAATGCTTATATTTTGTTATCTGGCAAGGAAAACTGGGAAGTTTCACGAAAGATACAGTGTGGTGTATTTAAAGGAGAAACTAGAAGTATATTTGTGGATAAAAGGGAATTTGAAGGATCGATTATTACACAGCTAGAAAAGGCGTATAAATATGTGCTTGAAAAAATAAATTTGAGTTCAGATATTGTTGGAATTTACAGGGTTGACAAATATGAAATCCCGCCTAAATCAATAAGAGAGCTAATCGCAAATGCAATAATTCATCGAAGCTACCTTGAACCAAACGATATTCAAGTCGCACTTTATGATAACAGATTAGAAATTACTTCGCCAGGAATGCTACTTTCAGGAGTAAACGTAAAAAGAATGAAAGAAGGCTATTCCAAACTTCGTAATCGTGCAATTGCGTCAGTTTTTGCATATATAAACATTATAGAAAAATGGGGAAGCGGTATACCGAGAATTATGAATGAATTGGCAGAATACGGACTGGAAGAACCAGAGTTCATAACTTTTGAAAATGATTTTAGGATTAATATTTACAGAAAAAGCTATAATACTATCCAAACTACCCAAGGTAGTACCCAAGATAAAACCAATACTACCCAAACTGTTTCCCAAAAAGAAAAATCTAATATAAAAAATCTTACAGAAACAGACAAAACAATAATAAACACAATAATAAATAATCCTAAAATGTCCCAAAAACAGATAGCTGATAATCTAAATTGGACAGTAAATAAAGTAAAATATTATATGAAAAAGTTTAAACAAAAAAATATTTTAAGATATGAAGGAACAAGTCAAAATGGGAAATGGGAAATTCAGGAAGAAAGGTTAAAATATTTTTTGAAATAAAAACCTTTGAAAAATTATTGAATAAAAATCTTTTTACAGCCCTTGACAAAAGGGCTTTTATAGTATAAAATAATTAGGTTAGAACTCATAACTAAATTTTGAAAAATATATTATTTACTAAAATAATGTGTTTTGAAGTGAATTTTAGAGTAAATCGATATACTTAAAATAAGTATGCGCTTATGTTTGATAAAGTAATTTGCAAAAAAGCAAAAAATTAATAGAATTAAAAACTTTGTCAAATGCAGCTTTATCAAATGTAGATTGAAGAAATGAGCTTTATAAAAAGTTTTAGTTTTGAAAAATAACGCGAGAATAAATATATAAATCAAAGAAATTTGAGAGGAGGAAAACAGATGCCTACTATTAATCAATTAGTAAGATTTGGTAGAAGTACAACTGAGAAAAAGAAAAAATCACCTGCATTAAAAGGTAATCCACAAAAAAGAGGGGTTTGTGTAAGAGTATATACAACTACACCTAAAAAACCTAACTCAGCCTTAAGAAAGGTAGCAAGGGTTAAATTAGTAAATGGAATTGAAGTTACTGCTTATATTCCAGGAATCGGACACAACTTGCAAGAACATAGTATCGTTCTTTTAAGAGGAGGAAGAACAAAAGATTTGCCAGGGGTTAGATATAAAATAATCAGAGGAGCATTGGATACAGCAGGAGTTGTAAACAGAAAACAAGGTAGATCAAGATACGGAGCGAAAAAAGGGTAATTAATTTTTAAAAAAGTAAGGAGGACAATTAAGTGTCAAGAAGAAGAAGAGCGGAAAGAAGAGATGTATTACCAGATTCTCAATTTAACGATAAAGTAGTAACTAAATTCATTAACGGATTAATGAAAGATGGAAAAAAATCATTAGCTGAGCATATTTTTTATTCAGCATTGCAGCAAATAACTGAAGAAACTCAAGAAGAAGGAATTGAAGTGTTCAGAAGAGCAATGGAAAACGTAAGACCTCAATTGGAAGTAAGATCTAGAAGAATCGGAGGGGCAACTTACCAAGTACCAGTTGAAGTAAGAAAAGAAAGACAGCAAACTCTAGCAATCAGATGGCTAGTTAGATATACAAGAGAAAGAAAAGAATACGGAATGGTAAACAAATTGAAAAAAGAATTGATTGCAGCTGCCAACAATGAAGGTGGATCAATTAAGAAAAAAGAAGATACATATAAAATGGCTGAAGCAAACAGAGCATTCGCACATTATAAATGGTAATCTGATTTATTTGAAAACAATTATCGAGTATTTAATAGAGTTTATATTTTTACAAAATTCATTTTTTCAGAACTGGATTTATAAAAATATTGTTTCAAATTTTAAACATACTTCTTAAACAGGAAGTAGCTTACAAAAACAAGGAGGAAAAATTAAATGGCAAGAAAAGTTGCTTTGAAAGATACTAGAAACATTGGTATCATGGCACATATAGACGCCGGAAAAACAACTACAACTGAAAGAATCTTGTTTTATACAGGAGTAAACCATAAAATCGGAGAAGTTCATGAAGGAGCTGCTACGATGGATTATATGGAACAAGAACAAGAAAGAGGAATCACAATTACATCAGCTGCAACGACAGCGTTCTGGAATGGACATAGAATTAATATAATAGATACACCAGGCCACGTTGACTTTACAGTTGAAGTAGAAAGATCATTAAGAGTATTAGATGGATCTGTTGCTGTATTCTCAGCAGTTGATGGAGTTCAACCGCAATCAGAAACTGTTTGGAGACAAGCAGACAAATATAACGTACCAAGAATGGCATTTTTAAATAAAATGGATAGAGTCGGTGCAGATTTTAATATGTGTGTAAACGATATTAAAGAAAAATTAGGTGGAAATGGTGTACCAATTCAATTACCAATCGGTGCAGAAGATAATTTTGAAGGAATTATCGACTTGGTAACAATGAAAGAATATTTGTTTAAAGATGAAACTATGGGAGCAGATTATGAAGTTGTTGATATTAGGGCTGAGTTGTTAGATGATGCTCAAGCGGCAAGAGAACACATGATTGAATCTGTAGTTGAAACTGATGAGGAATTGATGGAAAAATACTTTGGAGGAGAAGAAATCACTGAAGAAGAAATCAAAAAAGCATTAAGAGCCGCTACAATTGAAGGAACTGTTGTACCTGTATTGTGTGGAACAGCGTTCAAAAATAAAGGGATTCAACCATTACTTGATGCGGTAGTTGCTTACATGCCATCACCATTAGACATTAATGGTGGGAAAATTAATGGAACTGATCCTAAAACTGAGGAACCAATCCAAAGAGAAATGGGAGATGACGCACCATTCTCAGCACTAGCGTTTAAAATCATTACAGATCCATTTGTTGGAAGATTATCATTCTTTAGAGTTTATTCAGGAGTATTAGAAAAAGGATCTTACGTATTAAACTCAACTAAAGGTAAAAAAGAAAGAATGGGAAGATTGCTTCAAATGCACGCTAACAAAAGAGAAGAACTTGATGTAGTTTACTCTGGAGATATAGCTGCGGCAGTTGGACTAAAAGATACTACAACAGGAGATACATTGTGTGCTGAAAATGCTCCAATTATCCTAGAAAAAATGGAATTCCCAGATACAGTTATCCAAATCGCAGTAGAGCCAAAAACTAAAGCCGATCAAGAAAAAATGGGAACAGCTCTTGCAAAACTTGCAGAAGAAGATCCTACATTTAAAGTATCAACTAACCAGGAAACTGGACAAACATTGATTTCAGGAATGGGAGAATTGCACTTGGAAATCATCGTAGATAGAATGAAACGTGAATTTAAAGTTGAAGCAAACGTTGGTAAACCACAAGTTGCTTATAGAGAAACAATTAATGGTGCAACAGATGTTGAAGAAAAATATGCTAAACAATCTGGAGGACGTGGACAATATGGACATGTTAAGATGAAAGTTGAAGCTAATCACGGAAAAGGATATGAATTTGTTAACCAAATTACTGGAGGAGCTATTCCAAGAGAATACATTCCAGCGGTAGATAAAGGAATTCAAGAAGCATTAGAAGCAGGAGTTGTTGCAGGATACCCTGTTCAAGATATAAAAGTTACATTGTATGATGGATCTTACCATGAAGTTGATTCATCAGAAATGGCATTTAAAATAGCAGGTTCAATGGCAGTTAAAAAAGGACTTAGAGCCGCTAATCCAGTATTATTGGAACCAATCTTCAAAGTAGAAGTTACTACTCCAGAAGAATACATGGGAGACGTAATCGGAGATTTGAACTCAAGACGTGGACAAGTTTCAGGAATGACTGACAGAAATAATGCAAAAATTATTAATGCAGAAGTACCTTTATCACAAATGTTCGGTTATGCAACTGATCTAAGATCAAAAACACAAGGAAGAGCATCTTACTCAATGGAATTCGAAAAATATGTAGAAGTTCCAAAAAATATTGCTCAACAAGTAATTGATGAAAGACAAGGAAAATAATAAAAATTTAAAATAATAAAATTTAAAAATCTTAAAAAAATTTAAAATTAAAAAATAACGGAGGAATTATAAAAATGGCAAAAGCTAAATTCGAAAGAAATAAACCACATGTAAACATAGGAACAATCGGACACGTAGATCACGGAAAAACTACTTTGACAGCGGCAATCTCAAAAGTGCTGTCTGACAAGGGGCTGGCTGAAAAAGTTGATTTTGAAAACATCGATCAGGCTCCTGAAGAAAGAGAAAGAGGAATTACAATCAACACAGCGCACATTGAGTATGAAACAGACAAAAGACACTATGCCCACGTTGACTGCCCAGGCCATGCAGACTATGTAAAGAACATGATTACAGGGGCGGCGCAAATGGACGGAGCAATCCTGGTAGTATCAGCGGCTGACGGGCCAATGCCTCAGACAAGAGAACATATCCTGCTTGCAAGACAAGTAGGGGTGCCTTACATTGTAGTATTCTTAAACAAAGTTGACATGGTAGACGATGACGAGTTACTGGAACTGGTTGAAATGGAAGTAAGGGAACTGCTTAATGAATACGATTTCCCAGGAGATGACGTTCCAATAATAGCTGGATCAGCATTAGGGGCATTAAATGGTGAAGCAAAATGGGTAGAAAAAATTATGGAATTGATGGATGCAGTTGACGAATATATCCCGACACCAGAAAGACCAGTTGACCAACCATTCCTTATGCCGATTGAAGATGTATTCACAATTACAGGAAGAGGGACAGTAGTAACAGGAAGAGTGGAAAGAGGAGTAATCAAGGTTGGTGAAGAAGTGGAAATCGTAGGAATCAAACCGACTTCAAGAACAACTGTAACAGGAGTAGAAATGTTCAGAAAATTATTGGATTCAGGACAAGCTGGAGATAATATAGGAGCATTATTAAGAGGAACTAAGAAAGAAGAAGTGGAAAGAGGACAAGTACTGGCTAAACCAGGAACAATCAATCCACATACAGGATTTAAGTCAGAAGTATACGTATTGACAAAAGATGAAGGTGGAAGACATACACCATTCTTCACAGGATATAAACCACAATTCTACTTCAGAACGACTGATATTACAGGAGAAGTAAACTTACCAGAAGGAGTAGAAATGGTAATGCCTGGAGATAACATTGAAATGACAGTAGAATTAATTCACCCAATCGCGATGGAAGAAGGATTAAGATTTGCGATAAGAGAAGGTGGAAGAACAGTAGCTTCAGGAGTAGTAGCAACTATTACTAAATAGTTTTCTGTAAAGGACTTTCTTAAAGAGAAAAAACAAAAATAATTATTGCAGATAATGAAAATATTTGTTATAATATTTAGAAATGTAATAGAAAATAGTTCACAAATGCTGAATGAAAGGAGAAATTAGGTTTTATATCTAATTTCTCTAGTTATTAAATTAAACAGGAGGAAAAACTTTGGATAAAATAAGAATATATTTACAATCTTATGATCACAAACTGTTGGATCAATCTGCTAAAAAAATTGCAGAAGTAGCTAAGAAAAATGGTTCAGAATTAGCAGGACCACTTCCATTACCTACAAAAACTAAAAAATATACAGTTTTAAGATCAGTTCACGTGAATAAAGATTCAAGAGAACAATTTGAAATGAGAATTCACAGAAGATTTGTAGAAATTAAAAATTCAAATCAACAAATCGTAAATGCATTAGCATCATTAAACTTGCCATCAGGTGTGGGAGTTGAAATTAAGCAATCGTAAGGCTTAGTACAAGTTGGCTATTTCAAGAAAATTGTCAACCAATATATTAAGGAGGAAAAATAAAAAATGATATTAGGTAAAAAAATCGGAATGACTCAAATTTTCGAAGATGAAAAATTAATTCCAGTTACAGTAATCGAAGCAGGAACTAACTTCATTACGCAAATCAAAACTGAAGAAAAAGAAGGATACAACGCTATCACATTAGCATATGGAGATAAAAGAGAAAAAAACACAACAAAACCTGAATTAGGAATATTTAAAAAAGCAGGAGTTACTCCAAAAAGATTTCTTAAAGAATTTAAAGTAGCTAATCCAGCTGATTTTGCATTAGGACAAGAAATCAAAGTAGATGTATTAGAAGGTATCGAATTTGTTGATATTTCTGGAACTTCAAAAGGTAAAGGGACTGCAGGGGTTATGAAAAGACATAATTTTGGTGGAAACAGAGCTTCACACGGGGTTTCAAGAAACCATAGACTTGGAGGTTCTAACGCAGGAGGAGCCGCATCAAACAGTAACGTGCCAAAAGGTAAAAAAATGGCTGGAAGACTTGGAGCTGAAAAAGTAACAGTTCAAAACTTGCAAGTTATTAAATTTGATGTGGAAAACAGTCTTTTATTAGTAAAAGGTGCTGTTCCAGGACCAAAAAATGGTTATTTAGTTATCAAAAAATCGGTAAAGAAATATTAATAGGAAAGAGAGGAGGATAACATGCCAGTTTTAAATATATACAAATTAGACGGTTCACAAGCAGGAACTATCGAAGTAAATAATGACGTATTTGGAATCGAACCAAATAAACACGTAATGCACGAAGTTTTAGTAGCAGAATTAGCTGAAGCTAGACAAGGATCTGCCTCAACAAAAACAAGAGCGGAAGTAAGAGGTGGAGGAAGAAAACCTTTTAGACAAAAAGGAACAGGAAGAGCTAGACAAGGATCTACAAGAGCACCACACATGGTAGGTGGAGGAGTAGTTCACGGACCAAAACCAAGAAACTATGCTAAAAAAGTAAATAAAAAAGTTAGAAAATTAGCTTTAAAATCAGCTTTAGCAACAAAAATTAGCGAAGGAAATGTAATCGTATTAGATGATTTCGCATTAGAAATACCAAAAACAAAAACATTTATTGATTTTGCAAAAGCATTAAACTTTGACGGTGCAAAACAATTATATGTAACAAATGATGATACTGATAATATAGATAGAGATTATTTCTTATATTTATCAACTAGAAATATTGAAAAAGTTGCAGCAATTAATACAAGAGATTTAAGCATCTACTGGTTAATCAAACAAGACAAAGTAATCTTAACTAAAGAAGCTCTTGCAACTATCGAGGAGGTGCTAGCATAATGCATATTACTGATATTATCAAAAAACCTGTAATTAATACAGAAAAAGCAAGAAATTTATTGGAAAACAATGAATATGTTTTCATAGTAGATAGAAGAGCAAACAAACTTCAAATTAAAGATGCAGTTGAAAAACTATTCAATGTAAAAGTTCAAGGTGTTAATACTTTAAACATTAAATCAAAAAACAAAAGATTCAGAATGTCAATGTATAAAACAGCTGCTATCAAAAAAGCAATTGTTAAGTTGAAAGATGGAGAATCTATAGCAGCTTACGAAGGATAAGACAAATTACAAGAATCATAACATCTATTTCTCGGGGATTTCCCCGAAAAATAATTTTTAGAAAAAGTAAAAATAACTATATTTTTTTGTGGAAATTATTTAGTAAAAATGCTATAATAGATAAGTTATGTAAAATTATAGAAATTATTTGAAATTTTTCAAATAATTATACAAATAAAAAGAGAAATAGGAAGAGAGGGAACATAAGTTATGCCAATAAAAAAATTAAAACCGATAACTAGTGGGACACGGCATATGTCGATATTAGTTAATAAGGACTTAGATAAGGTAAGACCTGAAAAATCTTTAGTTGAACCATTAAATTCATCTTACGGGATTGACAACTATGGACACAGAACAGGTAGAAACAGACATAAAGGACACAAAAGATTATATAGAGTAATCGACTGGAAAAGAAATAAAATTGGAGTGCCTGCAAAAGTTGCAACTCTTGAATATGATCCAAACAGAACTGCAAACATCGCATTGTTACACTATGTTGATGGAGAAAAAAGATATATCTTGGCTCCGAACGGACTTAAAAAAGGTGACATCGTATTAGCAGGAGAAGGTGCGGATATCAAACCTGGAAATGCGTTAAAATTAAAAGACTTACCAGTAGGGACAGTTATTCACAATGTTGAATTAATGCCTGGTAAAGGTGGACAGTTAGCAAGATCAGCAGGAACAGCTGCAAGACTTGTTGCAAAAGAAGGAACTTACTGCCACGTGGAATTACCATCTGGAGAATTAAGACTTATTCATAAAGAATGTATGGCTACAATCGGATCAGTAGGAAATTCTGAACATTCATTAGTATCATTAGGAAAAGCTGGAAGAAATAGACACTTAGGAAGAAAACCTCATGTTAGAGGATCAGTAATGAACCCTGTGGATCACCCACACGGAGGAGGAGAAGGAAGATCTCCAATTGGTAGAAAATCACCAGTTACACCTTGGGGTAAACCTACACTTGGTAAGAAAACTAGAGGTAAAAAACTTAGTGATAAATTCATCGTTAGAGGAAGAAAAAAATAGTAGTTTAAAAATAAAATCAATGTCAATTTTGATAATAGGATTTTTAGATGAAAAACGCAGAAATGGACTGTGCCAGTCAAGCAGACAGATAAAATATCTAAATAACAGTTTGGCTGAATGTAAAAATATTGCTTGATACATTGAATTAAATATTTAGAAAATAAATAATTAAAATGAGATGTATTGAGTAACATTTCTCGATTTAAAAAATGAAATAAGGAGGAAAGAATGGCTCGTTCATTAAAAAAAGGACCTTTTGTTGATGCATATTTATTAGAAAAAATAGAAGCATTGGGAGGTAAAAAACAAGTTATTAAAACATGGTCTAGAAGATCAACTATATTCCCTCAATTTATTGGACATACTTTTGCTGTATATAACGGTAAAAAACATATACCTGTATATGTAACTGAGGAAATGGTTGGACATAAATTAGGTGAATTTGCACCAACTAGAACTTTCTACGGACATGGAAAAGACGCTAAAAAAGGTAAAAAATAATTAAAATAACCGATAGATATACATTAATGAAAGGAGAGGACTTTGAATGGCAGTAGTAGCTAAATTGAAATACCAAAGATTAAGCCCTCAAAAAGCAAGATTAGTTGCTGATATTGTAAGAGGGAAAAATGCATTGCAAGCATTGAATATTTTAAAATTTACAAATAAAAAAGCAGCATTATACATAGAAAAAACATTAAGATCAGCAATTGCAAACGCTGAACATAATAACAACATGGATCCTGATAAATTATTTATTTCAAAAATATTAATTGATAAAGGACCTGTACTAAAAAGAATCAGCCCAAGAGCAATGGGAAGAGCTGATATTATTAGAAAACCAACAGCTCATATCACAGTAGAAGTTGATGAAAGAGAAGATTAATTTAGACAAATAAGGAGGTAAGTCTGTGGGACAAAAAGTAGATCCTAGGGGGATAAGATTAGGAATCACAAGAACTTGGGATTCAAAATGGTTCGCTGAGGGGAAAGAATACGTAAACAACTTTCACGAAGATTTAAAAATAAAAGAATATATTAAGAAAAACTATTACCACGCAGGGATTTCTTCTATTCAAATAGAAAGAACATCACCTACAGAAGTAGCAGTTATTATAGAAACTGGAAAAGCTGGAATCTTAATCGGAAGAAAAGGTCAAGAAATTGAAGCTTTAAAAGTAAAATTAGAAAAATTAACTGGTAAAAGAGTACAAATTAAAGTACAAGAAATCAAAAATCCTAATAAAGATGCTCAATTAGTAGCAGAAAGTATTGCAACAGCAATTGAAAAAAGGGTTGCTTATAAAAGAGCAGTTCAACAAGCTATTCAAAGAGCAGAAAAAGCTGGGATTAAAGGAATTAAAGTTATGGTATCGGGAAGATTGAATGGTGCCGAAATTGCAAGAAGTGAATGGACACTTTCAGGAAGAGTACCACTACATACTTTAAGAGCAGATGTTGATTATGCAACAGCTACTGCACACACTACATACGGTGCTTTAGGATTAAAAGTATGGATATTTAATGGTGAAGTTCTTTCTACTACAAAGGAAGGAGAAAACGAATAATATGTTAATACCTAAAAGAACGAAATATAGAAAACAGTTCAGAGGAAAAATGGGTGGCGTAGCGACTAAAGGAAACAAAGTTGATTTTGGTGAATTTGGACTTGCCGCTAAAGAATTTGGTTGGATTACTTCAAGACAAATTGAGGCTTGTAGGGTAACAATCAATAGAACGTTTAAAAGAGAAGGTAAAATTTGGATTAGAATATTCCCTGATAAACCTTATACAAAAAGACCTGAAGGAACAAGAATGGGTAAAGGTAAAGGTAACGCAGAAGGTTGGGTAGCAGTAGTTAAAAAGAATAAAATAATGTTTGAAGTTGGCGGAGTATCTGAAGAGAAAGCCAAAGAAGCATTAAGAAAAGCTGGACATAAACTACCTATAAAAGTTAAATTTGTTAGAAAAGAAGAAGTAGGTGGTGATAAGTAATGACAATTAACGAAATTAGAGAATTATCATTGGAAGAATTGGAAGTTAAAGTAAATGAATTGAAACAAGAATTGTTTAATTTAAAATTTCAAAAAACTCTTGGACAATTACAAAACACTGCTAAAATACGAGATGTTAAAAGAACAATAGCAAGATTAAAAACTGTTGTAACTGAAAAAACTGGTAAATAGGAGGATCAAGAGTGGAAAACAAAAGAAAAGAAAGAAAAGTAAGAGAAGGAATCGTTGTTTCAAATAAAATGGATAAAACTGTAGTAGTTGTTGAAGAAACAATGAAATTACATAAACTTTATAAAAAGAGAGTAAAAACTTCTAAAAAATATAAAGCACACGATGAGAACAATGACTGTGGAATCGGAGATAAAGTGCAAATTATGGAAACTAGACCATTAAGTAAAGATAAAAGATGGAGAGTTGTTACAATCTTAGAAAGAGCTAAATAGTTCTGACTTTATCAATAAAATTAAAAAGAATGTTTTATTTTCAATATTAAAACAAAAGGCAAATAGCATGAGTTAATATTTGAGAGGAGGAAATTTTAAATGGTTCAACAACAATCGATGCTTAATGTTGCTGATAACACTGGAGCTAAAAAAATCATGGTTATTAGAGTATTAGGTGGATCAAGAAGAAGATTCGGTAAAATTGGAGACATCGTAGTAGCAACTGTAAAAGAAGCTATACCAAACGGAAACGTTAAAAAAGGTGATGTAGTTAAAGCCGTAATCGTTAGAACAAGAAAAGAATTAAAAAGAGCAGACGGTTCATATATAAAATTTGATGACAATGCGGCAGTTATTTTGAATACGGCATTAGAAGTAAGAGGGACAAGAATCTTTGGACCTGTAGCAAGAGAATTAAGAGCGAAAAACTTTATGAAAATAGTTTCTCTAGCACCAGAAGTATTATAGGAAGGAGAGTTAAAACGTGGCTAAACCAAACTTAAAATCAGTACCTAAAAAATTACATGTTAAAACTGGAGATACAGTTATTGTAATTAGCGGTAGATCAAAAGATTTGTTACGTAATGAAAAGAGTACACAAACTGGAGATAAAGGAAAAATTGGAAAAGTATTAAAAGTATTCCCTAAAACTGGAAAAATAATTGTTGAAGGTGTAAATATTAAGAAAAGACATATTAAACCTAATGCAATGAACCCACAAGGCGAAGTTGTAGAAAGAGAAATGCCAATCTTCTCATCTAAAGTAATGCTTTGGGATGAAGGAGCAGGGAAACCTACAAGAGTAAGAAAAGAAATAAGAGATGGAAAAAAAGTGAGAATATCAGTTGTATCTGGTAATGAAATATAATATTTTAGAGAGGAGGATGTAATAAATGGCTGAAAAATATATTCCAAGATTACAAAAATTATACAAAGATGAAATAGTTTCATCATTATTGAAAGAATTAAATTTATCTAATGTTATGCAAGTACCAAAACTTGATAAAATAGTAGTGAATATGGGGATTGGAGAAGCAGTAAGCAATCCTAAGTTAATAGATACAGCTATTGCTGAATTAGCACAAATTACAGGACAACAGCCTATAGCAAGAGCTGCTAGAAAATCAGAAGCTGGATTTAAATTAAGAGAAGGACAAAAAATTGGAGCAAAAGTTACATTAAGAAAAGAAAAAATGTATGAATTCCTAGACAGATTAATTAGTATCACATTACCAAGGGTAAGAGATTTTGAAGGTGTTTCACCTAAAGGATTTGATGGAAGAGGAAACTACACATTAGGATTAAGAGAACAAATCGTATTCCCTGAAATTGAAATTGATAAAGTAGATAAAATCTTTGGATTAGGAATTACAATTGTATCTACAGCACAAAATGATGAGCAAGGAAGAGCTTTATTAAAAGCATTCGGAATGCCGTTTGCAAAATAGTATTATTTTGAAGGAGGTGTAATTTAATCAATGGCTAAAAAAGCGATGGTTGAAAGAAACTTAAAAAGACAAAAAACAGTTGATAAATATGCAGCTAAAAGAGCTGAATTAAAAGAAAGAGCTAAAAAAGGTGATAGAGAAGCAGTTTTAGAATTATCTAAATTACCAAGAAATGCTTCACCTACAAGAGTTAGAAATAGATGTCAAATTAACGGAAGACCAAGAGGATACATGAGAGAATTTGGTATTTCAAGAGTTATGTTCAGACAATTAGCAGGAGAGGGAGTTATCCCTGGAGTAAAAAAATCAAGTTGGTAATTTTGAGAGGAGGAAGAATTAATGTATTTAACAGATCCTATTGCTGATATGCTTACTAGAATCAGAAACGGAAACATGGCTAAACATGCACAAGTTGCAATACCATTTTCAAAAATTAAAGAAAGTATAGCAAATATATTAAAAAATGAAGGATATATAAACGGTTACGAAATCAAAGAAGAAGGAGCTATAAAAGATATAGTTGTTTCTTTAAAAACTGTAGATGGAGAAGCTGTAATCAAAGGGTTAAAAAGAATATCAAAACCTGGAAGAAGAGTTTACACATCTGTAGAAAGTTTGCCTAAAGTATTAGGTGGATTAGGAATTGCCATTGTCTCAACACCACAAGGTGTTATTACAGACAAGGAATGCAGAAAGCATAATGTTGGTGGAGAAGTTCTTTGCTACGTGTGGTAATTTACGCATTTTATAAATTAGGAGGATAAACAATGTCAAGAATAGGTAAAAAACCTATAACTATACCTGCTGGCGTTGAAATCAAGCAGGAAGGAAACACTTTTACTGTAAAAGGGCCAAAAGGGCAATTAGTAAGAGAATTAAGCAGTGAAATTAAAGTAAATATTGATGGTAGTGAAATTACAATTGAAAGACCAAATGATTTACCAAATATAAGAGCTCTTCATGGAACTACAAGAGCAAACTTAAACAATATGATTGTTGGAGTAAGTGAAGGATTTACTAGAGGATTGGAACTAGTCGGAGTAGGATACAGAGTACAAGCTAGTGGAAAAGGATTAACATTATCTTTAGGATATTCACATCCAGTTGAAGTCGAAGCAGTAGAAGGAATTACTTTCAAAGTTGAAGGAAATACTAAAATTTCTGTTGAAGGAATTGATAAACAATTAGTTGGACAAGTTGCTGCAAACATCAGAGCTAAACGTCCACCTGAACCATATAAAGGAAAAGGTGTTAAATACGCTGATGAAGTAATTAGAAGAAAAGAAGGTAAGAAAGGATAGGAGGTAGATTTTAATGGTAAAAAAACTTGATAGAAATAAATTAAGACAAAAAAAACATAGAAGTATTAGAAAAAAAATCGTTGGAACTGCTGAAAGACCTAGACTTGCTGTGTATAGAAGTTTACAAAATATCTTCGTTCAAGTAATTGATGATACAACAGGAAATACTTTAGTTTCTGCATCAACTATTGAAAAAGGTGCAAAAATTGAAAATGGTTCAAATATCGAAGCAGCTAAACAAATAGGAGAAAGAATTGCTAAAAAAGCATTAGATAAAGGGATTACTACTGTTGTATTCGACAGAGGAGGATACGTGTACACAGGAAGAGTTAAAGCTGTGGCGGATGCTGCGAGAGAAGCAGGATTAAAATTCTAAAGATAAGGAGGATATATTTTGGCTAGAGATAGAGATAACAGAGAAAGAGAAAGTGAATATAAAGAAAGACTTTTAAGAATAAGCAGAGTTTCTAAAACTGTTAAAGGAGGAAGAAGAATTTCGTTCTCAGTATTAGCAGCAGTTGGAGATGAAAAAGGAAAAGTAGGTATCGGTTTAGGAAAAGCTAACGGTGTACCTGATGCAATCAAAAAAGCCATTGCAAATGCTAAGAAAAATTTAGTAACTGTTTCATTAAAAGGTGGAACATTGCCACATGAGCAAATTGGTAAATATAATGCAACTTCTGTATTATTGAAACCAGCTTCAAAAGGGACAGGAGTTATCGCTGGTTCAGCAACTAGGGAATTATTAGAGCTAGCAGGTGTAAAAGATGTACTTACAAAAATTAGAGGTTCAAAAACTAAAGATAACGTTGCAAGAGCAACTTTAGAAGGTCTTAAACAATTACGTTCTATAGAAGATGTTGCAAGACTTAGAGGAAAATCAGTTGAAGAAATTTTAGGATAATAAGGTTAGGAGGTAAAATTAATGTCTAAAGTAAAAGTAACGCTTGTAAAAGGAATTAATGGAAGAAAACCTAATCATGTTGCGACTGTAAAATCACTTGGATTAAGAAAAATCAGTCAAAGTGCAGTTCATAACAAAACTGCTGATATTGAAGGAAAAATTAAATTAGTTTCTTATTTACTTAAAGTAGAGGAGGTTTAGAATAGATGAATCTTAATGAATTAAGACCTGCTGCTGGATCGAAAAGAGAAAGAAGAAGAGTAGGAAGAGGACACGGAACTGGTTGGGGAAAAACTGCTGGTAAAGGTCATAATGGACAAAAACAAAGATCAGGTTCATATGTATCACCTATATTTGAAGGTGGACAAATGCCTATTATTAGAAGAATTCCTAAAAGAGGATTTTCTAATGCACCATTTAAAAAAGATATAATAGTAATTACATTGGCTGACATTGTTGAAAGATTTAACGATGGAGATGTAGTTAGTTTACAAACATTAGTTGAAAATGGAATAGTTAAAAACCCTAAATTTATAACAAAATATTCTGATGAAACTTTAAGAAATACTAAAGGTAGAAGAGCTGTAAAAGAATATTTAAATGCAAATGTTGAAGCATATGTAAAAGAAAAAGATTTTACAAGTCTATTAAAAATTATAGGGAATACAGAAGTTAATAAAAAATTAACTGTAAAAGCACATAAAGTTTCTAAAACAGCTAAAGAATTAATTGAAAAAGCTGGAGGAAATGTAGAATTATTAGAAGTAAGATCATATTCAGCTAAAGCAGGAAATAATAAAAAAGAAGATGAGAATAAGTAAGATTTAATATCTTGCTTTTTCTTCATACACTAAAGGAGTGATAGAATTGACTCTAGCTGAAGCAGTAACAAGCAGGGTAAAAGCTATTTTTAATATACCCGAACTAGAAAAAAGAGTAACATTTACATTACTTATGATAATGGTTGCAAGAGTTGGAATTCATATAGCAGTTCCGGGAATTAATACAGAGGCTTTTAAAAATTTCCAGCAGGGAAATGCAATTGCTCAATTTTTAAATTTATTTTCGGGTGGAGCTGTTGAAAGAGCTTCAATTTTTGCGTTGGGAATCGTCCCATACATTAATGCTTCTATTGTATTTCAATTATTAGGAGTAATTTTTCCTAAAATAGATGAAATGCAAAAGGAAGGTGGAAAAGAAAGAGATAAAATAACTCAATGGTCAAGATATGTAACAATTGTATTGGCAATAATTCAGTCATTTGGAATCGCGGTTTTAATGCAAAACCAAGGATTAGTATTGGAACCAGGTCCAAAATTCATACTTAGTACAGTAGTCCTAATTACAGGTGGAACTTCATTCTTAATGTGGATTTCTGAAAGAATTTCAATAAGAGGTATCGGAAATGGTACATCAATGCTGATTTTCTTAAATATTGTTGCGGGATTGCCAACAGTTATCAGTGCTATGTATACTGGATTACCTAGTGGAATGGGGAAAGTTCTATTAGGATTGTCAATTGTAGCATTTGTTGTATTTATTGCCTTAATGGTAATTGTACAGTTAGCTGAAAGAAGAATTCCTATCCAATATGCAGGAAAAGGAAGTCTTGGATTCGGTGGAGGACAAAGTACAGTTGGAAAAAGAACATATTTACCATTAAAAATAAATATGTCTGGAGTAATGCCAATAATCTTTGCATCAGTATTAATGGCAGCACCGCCATTTCTCGTTTCAATGCTAAAAGCTGGAACTTTAAAAAACTTCTTGGCAGCCCAGTTTGAACCAAAAGGTGCTTTTTATCTACTATTGTTTGCAATATTAATTACAGTATTTTCATTTTTCTATACACTTACAATTGCTTTTGATCCAGATAAAGTAGCTGATGATTTGAAGCAAAGTGGGGGAACAATTCCTACAGTAAGAGCCGGAAAGGAAACTGCTGACTATTTGGAAAAAGTTGCTACAAGAGTAACATTTGGAAGTGCGATTTTCTTATCGTTATTGGGTATTATGCCAAATATCTGGTTTGGATATGTCTTAAAACTTCCAGTTATGCTTGGAGGAACAAGTTTGCTAATCTTAGTTGGAACTGCAGTAGAATTGCTATTACAAATAGATTCTTACTTAGCGGTTAAGCAAATGAAGAGTTTTGTAAATAGAAGAAATCGTTAATAGAAATTAATGGTTAAAATAAATTTTAAAAGCACACTGAAATTAAATGTGTGCTTTTCTGTTATTGGCTTTATACTTAGTTTTAGCTAGCAAAATTACTTATCTTATTTAATAATTTCCACTTGGCTTTTGTGTATATATCCTGTACTTGCAGGATAGTCATAAATAATATAATACCAGTCGCCATATCTGTTTATTACCATAAATTCTTGTCCTTTTTCAGCTTTTCCCCAAATTGGAGCATCAGTTTCAGGTAATTTTTTTACATCTGCATTTTCTACAGGTCTTATTTTTTCCATTTCTGTTTTATACTTTTTATCTTCCAAATCATTTAAATTTTTTGAAAATGTTGCTTTTGAATTATTTAATTTTGTTACATTTGAAATTTCTGCGTAATATACAGGAAATCCTGCTCCACAAGTTAGTCTTACTCCTATAGTTGAAACATTAACATTTACTGGCTGAACGGCATATTCTATTTTTTTTCCAAGAAGTTTATTCGCATCTTTAAAATTTTCTTTCAAAAATTTTTCTTTATCCTTACGTGATAATTTAATTTCTATTGTTTTTCCGTTATAACTATTTTTGTCATTAGGAATTAAATCAAACACTATCGGATCATCTTCACCTTCATCATCATAACAGTCTTCATCAATAGTTGCGACAAGTAATCCTTCTATATTTACTGGTTTGAATGATGGCTTATAATCATCGTCAGTATCACTTTTTCCAACAAAACAGAATAACATAACAAGAAAAAATGTAAAAAATGTAATCCTATATTTTTTAATTTTCATGAAAATTACCTCCTTAAATTTTATTAATATTATTTTTTTGATGTGTGTGCCATTCTTTAATTTGTATTATGATTCAAATCAAAGATATTATTTAAATATACAATTAATTTGTTAAATTTATTTTTTTCTTTTTTTCAATATTTCATCTATTATCTTTACTCTGTCTTCATAAATGTATTCAGGTACATAAACCTGTTTATTAGGTTCATACCAGAAAAACTGGCTGAAGTAATTTCTCAAATCTTTTCTTGTAAATTCATGCCCATATTGTGCAAAAGGATAGTTTCTTAGTACTTCAAGCTGAAAAGTACTTAATTTATCCAATTCTTTTATTGCTTTATCGCCTTCAGACCAGCCTTTTAATGCAAGGTTAGTTCCTATTTCGTCTTCAAGCGGATCTCTAAATTTATATCCATTTATTTTTATATCAGATTTCACGCTTGAAATATAACGATTCATTGGTATATGAGAATAAAATTCTTTATCTGGAGCAAAATTTTTGGTTTTATATCTTACATATCCACTTTTTAATTTTGCATATACTATTTCAGAATATCCTTCTTCCAGTTTACTTTTATCCAGAAAAACAATGTCTCCATTTCCTACTATTTCCCATTTTATTGGTTTTCCATCGTTCCAAAATGTATATGGCAAAGAAAATAGTTCATTTTTTCGCATATTTACAATAATTTCAAAATCATCAACTTTTTTGTTTTTCCATTTTGAAATAGTTGTTAATACATATTGATATTCTCCTTTATCATATGTTGAAGTTGCTCCTCTATAAGAATAACTGTGATTTATGGTATTTTCTCCCTTTTTCAAATCAGCTTTAAAGTAATAGACAGATGCCTTGCTATATTTATTTTTATATTCTTTTTCTTCTTCTGCTGTAAAAAATCCTTTATTTAAAAATTCATCCATTTTTCCAATACGAATTTTTACTTCTTTTCCGTTTACAATAGTTTTAAAATTTTTTATGCTCTCAGAATCATATCCTGTACCACTTGGAGCATTATCGGCATCATTATACTCATCAGGCGGTGTTATAAATCCTATTGTTCTACTTCCTGCAGATGAACTGTCAAATACAAAATTTACTGATACATCCATAAACCTATCATCTCTTAAGTTAAATTCTATTTTTTCTTTTTTTATAGCCATATCAGAAATTTGAAGCGGAATAAGATGTTCCCCCTGTGATATAAATTCCCAGTCGTTTCCAAAAGAAAATATGCAAGTTATCAAAAATATCATTATACTCACTAATTTTTTCATAATAATCTACTTCCTTTCTTATAAATATTTATATTTTAATATCTAAGGTTTTTATTTAAATTTCGAAAGTTTTTTGAATAATATATTTCTTAATGATTGAAGTAATGAGGGTTTGAATAAATCAGAAAAATCAAAAAAGTATGTCGTATTTTTCTTTTTTATTTGGTAAATAATTCACATAATTTTGTATAACTTTGTTGTATTTGTAGGTAACAAGAAATTAAGTTAAGTTTTCTATATGTTATTATTATTTTAAAGTTGATTTATTGGTATTGATATGAATGTATTCTGTAAAATTTAAATTTTTTGTGTTAATAAGTAACAAACTCTGTTTATATAATTAATATACCATAAGAACGTTAAAGAAAAATGAAAACTTTGGGATTTTTATATAAAATTTATCAGTCAATACTAAAGGATTTGAGTATATGTTAGAAAAAATAGTTTATGTGGTTACTAATTAAAAAAAAATCTCTAAAAAAGAAATTACTTTAACTTAGAGATTTTTTACTGTTAAAATTTATTCATTAATTTTTCAAATATTTTTTTCTCAATAAATATGAGACAAATTCCAATATAATCGCCACTCCAAATATTAAATACACAAACACCCCGATTTCCCGAATATCAAAATACATTGTCCCAGACATAAACATATCGTATCCAATTCCACCTGCTCCCGCAGCAGCTCCAACAAGAACCGCATTTGTAAAATTGATTTCAAAACGGATAAATGTCCACGATAAAAGGGAAGTGACTGTGCTTGGCAGTACAGCCTGAAAAATGATTTTCCAGGATGAAGCTCCTGTGGCTCTAAGAGCTTCAATAATTCCACTATTGATTTCTTCAATGCTCTCTGAATAGGCTTTTACAAGGTAGGCGACGCTGTGAAAAGTCATTCCGATAATTGCCGCTTCTACACCAACATTTGCAACGACTGAAAACACCATAACCCATAATATTGTTGGGATTGCACGAATAAATGACATACAAATTTTTATAATTCTGGAAGTACGCTGGCTTGATAAATTTTTTGCTGCAAAAAATGATAAAAATAATGCGATAAATGAGCCAATAATTGTTGTAAGCACAGCTAATGCGATTGTTACCGCAAGACTGGTAAAAATTTGGATGTATGTATATCTGTCAGATAATTTAGGAGAAAAGAACATAGTTCCCAGATCTTTAAAAAAATTTTTTGTGGCAATGGCTATATTTACACCGCCAAAATCTATTGTGAGCAGTGTATAAAGTGTTATAATTGATAGCACAGATAAAGTTGCATATAAATAAATTCTTGATTTTGTAAGTTTTCTTATTTTTATTTTATCCAAAAGGAAATCACCTTCTTTTTTACAATTTTTCTTTTTACATCATTTCATTTCTAAGTTTGTTAGATAACATTTCTATTCCAATTACAATAATTGTAACAATTAAAATTACAAGTCCAACGGCATCATAGCGAAAACTTTTATAATAAAGGCTAAACGTAAAACCTATTCCAGTTCCCGTTAAAATCCCAACCAATGTCGATTCTCTCACCCCAGTTTCAATAAAAAACAGAAGCCAGGACAAAAGCTGTGAAGCAACACTTGGAATAACTCCACAAAATATTATCTGAAAATACGAAGCACCAACAGATGTCAAAGCTTCAATCACATCTCCAGCAACATCATCAATTGTTTCAGAAAAGGCACGTGTCAAATATCCAAACGTTATGAGAAATAATGCCAGAAAGCCCGTAAATTGACTTTGCTTAAAGGAAAACACCAGTATTAGCGACCAGGCTACAATTGGCATATTTCTAAAGAAAGAAGCAATTGCTTTAGTTGCAATTTTCGTAAAACCATTAATTCCAGTTGAATTTGAGCCAATTATTGCTAAAAATAATGCAAAAGCTGCTGAAATCATTGTGGAAGTTATGGCTAGCAAGACTGTTTTCAGGACTGAACTAATAATTTCTGGAAAATATTGCAGGGCATTTGATGTTGGGATAAATTTTTGTAAAAGCCATAAAATTCCCGATGGAATCGAAGAAAACGCCATTCCATTTTCAAAGCCTGAAATGATGGAAGATATTGTATAAATTAAAACAATTAAAAAAATAAATATTAGTTTTGAGTAAAATCTTTGCTTAAAAATATCTTTTTTATCTAATTTCATAAAATCTCCTTTTATTCATTTTCTTCATTTTTATAAACAAATTCAATCACATCGTTAGTAAGATTTTCTGTCTTATCATCAAAGACTTTTTCCCCTTTATTCAATGCAATAATTCTGTCAGAATATTTTTTTGCAATATCTACCTGATGAAGATTCACAATACAGGTAATTTTCAGTTCAGAAACAATTTTTCTTAAATAATCCATTATATTTCGAGCAGTTTTTGGATCAAGTGAAGCAATCGGCTCATCACACAAAAGCAGTTTTGGTTTCTGCATAATTGCCCTTGCAATTCCAACCCGCTGTTTTTGTCCGCCTGACAGTTCACTACATTTCTGGTAGGCATATTTAGCCATATTGACTTTTTCCAGAAAAGCAAATGCCTCTTTTTTTTCTTCTTCCGAATAAATTCCAAGTATTCCAGCAATTACTGATTTATAACCAAGGCGTCCATGCAAAACATTTTCAATGACAGTAAGCCTTTCCACAAGATTATAGTTTTGAAAAATCATTCCAATTTCCCGCCTTACAAGATTAATTTCCTTTTTCTTCAATTTTTCAATATTCTGATTTTCAAAAAGAATTGAACCTTCTGAAATATCAGTCATTTTATTAATGCTTCTAAGCAATGTCGATTTTCCCGACCCAGACGGTCCAATAATCGATATAAATTCTCCCTTTTCCACATCAAACGAAACATTTTTCAATGCTTCAGTTCCATTATTATATTTTTTGGAAACATTTTTTATACTTAATAACATAAAAAATCCTTTCTATATAATCTCAAATTGCTTGATAAAAACTAAATAAATCTATTTTAAGTGTTACAATTTTTAAATTTGATATTAAAAGTTTTACTGTACAAATGAAAACTTAAAAAACAAGGCATATCAGTTTTGGTATGCCTATTGTATTTTTAAAATTTTAAATAATTAATAATTTTTAATTCTCAAAGTTCTGTATTTATTGTCCAATATTGATTCTATTAGAATTTTTACTGGAATTTTTACTTGTATTCTGATTTTCAGCATTAGTGTTACTTGAATTTGAATTATTCAAAATATTAATGGTAGAATTATTATTTTGAGAATCATTTTCATTAATTGCTGTAGCTGGTTGTCCAGTAGTAATTATTGTTCCAAGTGAAAGCAAATCTCTCTGCAATTTATCAAGTTTATTTTTTTGAGCATAAACATTATCAATTAATGTTTCAATATTTTTATTATCTTCTTCATACTTAGTCATAATTTGCTGATAATTATTATTTCGTAAATTTTCAATTTTTTTTGTCAATAAAGTTTTTTCTTCGTCAGTCAATACAGTACGATTTAAATTTTTAAAGTTATTATTTTCTAAAATAAGTTCAGAAGAAAGTTTCATAACTTTTCCTTCCAGCAAATCATTTTTTGAATATTCAATAATTGAACTGATTTTATTTGCTGTAAATAATGTTTTTGTGTTCAAAGTATCCTTATTATAAGTAATAATGTAGTCATTATTTTGTCCATTTACCAATGCTTTTGTATTACTATCCAACAAAATTTCGCCATTAATTTTAGAAATATCTCCATTCAATCCACTAACTTTTATTTTACCATTATTGATATTAATATCCGATATTAAGATGTTCAATTCTTTTATTTCCCGTACAAGAGAAGTTGCTTTTAAAGCATTGTTTAGAGAAGTTTCCAAATTTTTCCCTTTATCTAAAAATATATATAAATTCATATTTTGAGCATTACCACTAGAATTTATATTGTTAAAATCATTCAGTGAAATTTCCTTTTCTAGTTTAGTTAGATTATTAGAAACATTTGTAAGTGTAATATCCCTTTCCAGCTCAATTTCTGAAATATTCTTCTCAATATTTTCCTTTTCAGCATTAATAGCCTGTACCAACGGCTTAATTTCGTTATTCAGTTCAATAATTTTTTGAGCCTTATTTTTCAAATCTGTAATTTCACCATAATCCTTTTTCAAAGTGTTAATTTTTTCAATATTTTTAACTTTACTATTGATAAAATTATCTGTATTAGTTGTCAAATCCGTAACTTTACCAGTTGTTTCCTTAATAAAATCATCAGTTGTTTTATCAGTTTTTTCCTGCGCAGTAAGAGAATCTATTTTATTGGTAAAAGTGTCAATTTGAGAATTTTTATCGTTATAAACTTTATCCAGATTTACATCTTCCAATTTTAAATTAGACAATGTCAGTTTTGGCATAATCTTAAATAATCCAGTTCGTATAATTCCGACGGTAGCCCGTCCCTTACCTAAATTTTTTCCATTAACTACAAAATTATCAAAAATCATTTCATGATTTTTCACAGAAAATTTGACATTTTTAAATTCAGAATGTTTAGTTTTTGCCATAATTGAAACAATATTACTAGAAAACATAATACCAAAAAATATTATAATTAAAATTAATAATGCAAAACTTAATAAATATTTTAAATATTTCACAAAATACCCTCCTTTTAGTTAATTTTAGTTTTATTAAAAAATGTATTTAACATATTAAATAAGCTGTTAAAAATAGATGCCATGAATTTTATATCTATTTAAAACAGCTCCTTTCCAAATTATTTGAGTCAAAAACTATTTAATATTTTTTAATGCTTCATCCATATTAGATAATTTAAATTCGTCAGATATGGATTTTAAATATTTTTGTTGTTCAACTTGTCTTTTTTGATTTCTCAATTGAGTTTTTATAGTTTCTTTAACTTTTTCAAATGGAATTAATCCTTTACCATTTCTTTCCAGAACCTTTACAACATATAAATCATTTCCAACAGTAACTACTTTATTTACAATTTGTCCAGCCTTAACATCCTTTATAGCTTCATTTAAAGGACCAAAACGACTTGATAATTGAGTTAATGGAATTTCCTGAGTTTCACCATTTTCAGTAACTCCTTGAATATTTGCATTATATTTACGGGCATATGAAGTAAAATCTGCTGGATTTGCAATAGCTTCCTTTAGTACTTGATTTGCCTTTGCAGAATCTGAAGTATTAAATACAATAAGCTGTAATCTTACAGAATCTTCTTGTCGTGTAAAATTAGCTGCATTAGCATCATAAATATTTTTAGCATCTGCATCAGTAACTTTAGCTTTATCATTTACTTCATTTAACGTAGCCAAACTTGCCAATAATTGTTCTTGTAAAATATCTGTACTTTCAGTATATTTTTTATCCTGATCCAATTTTTTTTCTTTCCCTTTAATTGCAAGTGCCCTATTCAAAGCAATATTTTTAATAATAGACTGTTTCATCTGTGCAATTTGATCAGAAGTAAGGTCTTTCTCATCTACTCCACTTGAATAAAGACTTTTTGCCAGTTCATTATTAACTTCGTTTTCATAAACTTTAATTTGCTTGTCTGGTGATTCAAACAACACCTTTCCACTTTGTCCAGCATTATTTTTACAAGATAATGCAAATACGCATAGTACTGTCAATACACCTATTTTAATTTTATTTTTCATTTTTCCTCCAATAGTATTCAAATTTAATAATATTTACATTTTTAGTATATCATAACATTCCAAACATTTCAAAATATTTTTTATATTAAATTATTTTTTATTGATAAAATATATGAAAAAAATTTATTTGTAAGAAACAGAAAGTTTTCTAATTCTTCTTAAGAGTTAAAATTGTGGAAGAATTTTTTCTAAAATACTTTATGATATAAGGCTTACAATTTACTATTTATTCGGAGAAGCCTAAATCTTTTTTTGAAAAGAACTTATTTATCACTGATTGTAATAACTTTATCATATAAAGTTTTGTTACTATAAATTCAGAATAGCAATAATAATTCTAGCAATAATAATTTTTTCTAAATTTGATAGAGATATCGGCATACCATTTTTAGTTTTTTTAATATATTTTAGAAGTTGCACTTGATTATACAATACACCCAACTAAAAATAACAAAAAAAATTGAAAAAAGTAGTTGACAAATAAATTTAATTATGATAATATATATCTTGTCGATACAAAAAGTATCAAAGGACAATGATATAAGAATAGAAGAAGCAATAAGTGTAAAAGATAAATATTAATGTCAAGAGCTCTTGTCTATAAGATAAGATTCTCGTCAAGACAAAAGGTGAAATTAAATATATGTAAAATATATTGAATGAAGAGTTTGATCCTGGCTCAGGATGAACGCTGACAGAATGCTTAACACATGCAAGTCTTTGGCGAATCTGTGCTTGCACAGGCTAGCCAAGGCGGACGGGTGAGTAACGCGTAAAGAACTTACCCTGCAGACAGGGATAACAGACGGAAACGACTGATAATACCTGATACAATTGCCAGCACGCATGTGCCCGGCAATGAAAAGTGATGCTGCAGGAGAGCTTTGCGTCCTATTAGCTTGTTGGTGAGGTAATGGCTCACCAAGGCGATGATAGGTAGCCGGCCTGAGAGGGTGAACGGCCACAAGGGGACTGAGATACGGCCCTTACTCCTACGGGAGGCAGCAGTGGGGAATATTGGACAATGGGGGCAACCCTGATCCAGCAATTCTGTGTGCATGAAGAAGGTTTTCGGATTGTAAAGTGCTTTCAGCAGGGAAGAAGAAAGTGACGGTACCTGCAGAAGAAGCGACGGCTAAATACGTGCCAGCAGCCGCGGTAATACGTATGTCGCAAGCGTTATCCGGAATTATTGGGCATAAAGGGCATCTAGGCGGCCAGACAAGTCTGGGGTGAAAACTTGCGGCTCAACCGCAAGCCTGCCCTGGAAACTGTTTGGCTAGAGTGCTGGAGAGGTGGACGGAACTGCACGAGTAGAGGTGAAATTCGTAGATATGTGCAGGAATGCCGATGATGAAGATAGTTCACTGGACGGTAACTGACGCTGAAGTGCGAAAGCTGGGGGAGCGAACAGGATTAGATACCCTGGTAGTCCCAGCCGTAAACGATGATTACTGGGTGTGGGCATGAAGAGTGTCCGTGCCGAAGCTAATGCGATAAGTAATCCGCCTGGGGAGTACGGCCGCAAGGCTGAAACTCAAAGGAATTGACGGGGACCCGCACAAGCGGTGGAGCATGTGGTTTAATTCGACGCAACGCGAGGAACCTTACCAGATCTTGACATCCTACGAATGCCTGTGAGAACAGGCAGTGCCTTCGGGAACGTAGAGACAGGTGGTGCATGGCTGTCGACAGCTCGTGTCGTGAGATGTTGGGTTAAGTCCCGCAACGAGCGCAACCCCTATCGCTAGTTGCCATCATTAAGTTGGGGACTCTAGCGAGACTGCCTGCGAAGAGCAGGAGGAAGGTGGGGATGACGTCAAGTCATCATGCCCCTTATGATCTGGGCTACACACGTGCTACAATGGCCGGTACAAAGAGCTGCAAAACGGTAACGTTTAGCCAATCTTTAAAGCCGGTCCAAGTTCGGATTGAAGTCTGCAACTCGACTTCATGAAGCCGGAATCGCTAGTAATCGCAGATCAGCAATGCTGCGGTGAATACGTTCTCGGGTCTTGTACACACCGCCCGTCACACCACGAGAGTTGTTTGCACCTGAAGCCGCCGGTCCAACCGTAAGGAGGAAGGCGTCTAAGGTGTGGATAGTGATTGGGGTGAAGTCGTAACAAGGTATCCGTACCGGAAGGTGCGGATGGATCACCTCCTTTCTAAGGAGTAACAAACACTGCTTCTTCTTATGTCTTTTGGGCGTGTAGCTCAGGTGGTTAGAGCACTGTGCTGATAACGCAGGGGTCGCTGGTTCGAGTCCAGCCATGCCCACCATATTAATTAAAGTCTTGGGGATATAGCTCAGTTGGGAGAGCGCTGCCCTTGCAAGGCAGAGGTCAGCGGTTCGAACCCGCTTATCTCCACCAATTATATTTAGGACAATGGGAAATGAATAGTAGGTAAAAGATTACAATAAACTAGAGTAAAAGTTATTCTGGAGAAAAAAGCTAATAAGGGCACACGGAGGATGCCTAGGCAACAACAGCCGATGAAGGACGTGATAAGCTGCGATAAGCCGGGAGTAGATGCACATAATCGTTAATCCCCGGATTTCCGAATGGGAAAACCTGCATATCTGGAGGATATGCGTGAAAACGGTAAGCCCGTGAACTGAAACATCTAAGTAACGGGAGGAAAAGAAAGTAAAAACGATTCCCTAAGTAGCGGCGAGCGAACGGGGATAAGCCTAAACCGTGTCAGTGTCAAGCGGACAGCATTGCTGACACGGGGTTGTGGGACTTCCATTAACGGATTGTCATAATGTTTAAGTTGTATGTATGTAAGTAGAATCAGTTGGGAAGCTGAACCAAAGAAGGTGATAGTCCTGTAGAACATAAAATATATATAACAACTGGAAGCACCCGAGTAGCGTCAGGCACGAGGAATCTGGCGTGAATCAGCGTGGACCATGTCACGTAAGGCTAAATACTGTTGTTGACCGATAGTGAAGAGTACCGTGAGGGAAAGGTGAAAAGAACCCTGAGCAAGGGAGTGAAATAGAATTTGAAACCGTGTGCTTACAAACGGTAGGAGCACTTTATGTGTGACTGCGTGGATTTTGGTTAATCATCCTGCGAGTTATGATCAGTGGCAAGGTTAATAAAGTGGAGCCGAAGGGAAACCGAGTCTTAATAGGGCGTTAAGTCGCTGGTCATAGACGCGAAACCTAGTGATCTAGGCCTGTCCAGGCTGAAGCTGAGGTAAGACTCAGTGGAGGGCCGAACTCACCGCCGTTGAAAAGTTGGGAGATGAGATAGGTCTAGGGGTGAAAAGCCAATCGAACTAGGAGATAGCTCGTTCTCTCCGAAATGCATTTAGGTGCAGCCTTGATGTTAAGATATGTGGGGGTAGAGCTCTGTATGATCTAGGGGGCGTACTGCTTACCGAAATCAAGCAAACTTCGAATACCATATATTAATCGTCAGGAGTGAGTCCATGGATGACAAGGTCCATGGACGAGAGGGGAACAGCCCAGACCGCCAGCTAAGGTCCCTAATTATGTCTAAGTGGGAAAGGAGGTGGATATTCACAGACAACCAGGAGGTTGGCTTAGAAGCAGCCATACCTTGAAAGAGTGCGTAACAGCTCACTGGTCGAGAGTATCTGCGCCGAAGATGTAACGGGGCTAAGACATAAACCGAAGCTGCGGAGGCGTGTTTTCACGCCTGGTAGGAGAGCGTTCTGTAGGCCGTCGAAGGTAAGCTGTAAGGCTTTCTGGAGGCATCAGAAGTGAGAATGCAGGAATGAGTAGCGAGAAGGCGGGCGAGAATCCCGCCGGCCGGAAGTCCAAGGTTTCCAGGGGAAGGTTTGTCCGCCCTGGGGAAGTCGGGACCTAAGCATAAGCAAAAATGTGATGGCGAATGGAAAACAGGTTAATATTCCTGTACCACTATTATCGCTTGAGAGACGGAGTGACGCAGGAAGGTATGTGAGAAGACTGACGGATTAGTCTTTCTAAGGGCGTAGCATGGACACGCAGGTAAATCCGCGTGTCTAAATGTGAGACCTGATGGGCAAGTGCATTAGCATAAGTTACAGATCCTACACTGCCAAGAAAAACTTCTATCGATGAAAAATAGTGCCCGTACTGTAAACCGACACAGGTGGACAGAGTGAGAAACTTAAGGCCGACAGGATAACTCTAGCTAAGGAACTCTGCAAAATAGCCCCGTAACTTCGGGAGAAGGGGTGCCTGATATACCTGAAAGGAGAAACACCTCAAGGGGAAACAGGCCGCAGTGAAGAGTCCCAAGCAACTGTTTACCAAAAACACAGGTCTATGCTAAGCTGAAAGGCGACGTATATGGGCTGACACCTGCCCAGTGCCGGAAGGTTAAGAGGAGGAGTGAGAGCTCCGATTTGAAGCCCCGGTGAACGGCGGCCGTAACTATAACGGTCCTAAGGTAGCGAAATTCCTTGTCGGGTAAGTTCCGACCTGCACGAATGGTGAAATGATTTGGGAGCTGTCTTGGCTGGAGACCTGGTGAAGTTGTAATGTCGGTGAAGATACCGACTACCTGCAGTAGGACGGAAAGACCCCGTGGAGCTTTACTGTAGTTTGGCATTGGGTTTTGGCTGTGTGTGTATAGGATAGTTGGGAGACTGTGAAGTTAAGGCGTCAGTTTTAACTGAGTCGTCGTTGGAATACCAACCATATGCCGTTGAAATTCTAATCTGGTAACGGAGACAGTGCTAGATGGGCAGTTTGACTGGGGCGGTCGCCTCCAAAAGAGTAACGGAGGCGTTCAAAGGTTCCCTCAGGCTGGATGGAAATCAGCCTAAGAGTGCAAACGCATAAGGGAGCTTGACTGCAAGACTGACGGGTCGAGCAGGTACGAAAGTAGGAGTTAGTGATCCGGCGGTTCCGTATGGAAGGACCGTCGCTCAACGGATAAAAGCTACCCCGGGGATAACAGGCTGATACTTCCCAAGAGTCCATATCGACGGAAGTGTTTGGCACCTCGATGTCGGCTCGTCTCATCCTGGGGCTGGAGAAGGTCCCAAGGGTTGGGCTGTTCGCCCATTAAAGAGGCACGCGAGCTGGGTTCAGAACGTCGTGAGACAGTTCGGTCCCTATCCACTGCAGGCGCTTGAATACTGTAAAGATCTGACCTTAGTACGAGAGGACCGGGTTGGACAGACCTCTGATGTACCAGTTGTCACGCCAGTGGCATGGCTGGGTAGTCACGTCTGGAACGGATAATCGCTGAAAGCATCTAAGCGAGAAGCCGTCTTTGAGATGAGTATTCGCAGTATCCATGGAGAACACATGGTTGATAGGCCAGAGGTGTAAGTGCAGCAATGCATTCAGCTGACTGGTACTAATATTACATCTGCTTTTTAGTTAATCTTTTACTACTACTATTTATTTCTCATTGTCTTAACTTGACAATTTAATTTTTGAAGTTTGGTGATGTTAGCAGCAGGGATATACCCGGTTACATTTCGAACCCGGCAGTTAAGTCTGTTTACGCCTAAAATACTTGGATTTGTCCCGGGAAAATAGGTAGTTGCCAAACTTTTTTTCTTTTGCGTGTCTCCGTAGCTCAGCCGGTTAGAGCATCTGACTGTTAATCAGAGGGTCGTTGGTTCGAGTCCAACCGGGGACGCCATTTTTTTTATTTTTTTTTCCTGTAATTCCACTTCATAGCATGTCACTTACAGTTAGTTATTTTTTAATTTTAATCATCAAATCTATTCTTATACTATTCCCCGTCTAAATAGTACATAATTAGTAAAGAGTTAAAAGTTTTTATCCTTAACATAGTTTCTATTTTATAATGGGATTTAGTATTGGATTATTCTATTTAATACTAAACCCCGTTTAAAAATAAGAATAAATTTTTATAATAGGGTTGTTCAATAGCTAATTCATAATCATTCAGCTTTTTCCTTTTTTATTTTCGTAGGATTGCTCATTGCCGCAAATCCTACAACCTATGGATAGTCTACGACATTTTTTCTGCACTGCCAAAAAACTCGCTATGCTCAGACAGTTTTGTCAGCACAGAAAAATGCTCCGACATATTAGTTTATACTAGAATCTATTTAAAAGATGAAAATTATATCTTAAATTACTTGAAAATATTAGGTTTATCCTCTTTATTAAAAATGTTTTTAATAAATTTGTTATTTAAATGGGGTTTAGTATGAGATACTAATTTTATGTAATCTACTTTGTTTTAAAAATATAATTAAGAAAATTTAAGCAGATAGTTAAAATTTTAGTATGATTAAAGATTATAAAAGTAAGATAAAAGTAGATTTTATGATTTTTGTTGGTATAATTTTATTTTAAGAATAATATTATTTTTTATATATAAAATATAATAAAAAATTAGAAAAAGGTTGAAAAAGTTTTTTTTGTATGATATAAAGTATTAGGAATAAAATAAAAATATTTATAAAATATTTGATAGTTTTATCGTAGTAATTTGGAAATAGTGTGAAATTATTTTATAAATTGAAATTAAGAGTTTAGACTACATTATTTAGGTAGAGAAATTTTCTTGATTTATACTTAGGTTATAGTTTAAGTATAATAGAGTTAAGTGATTTGTCGCTTAAATAGTGTAGTTTAAATTTTTTATGTTATCATAATTTATAAAGCCGAAAAGAATATAAAAAATAAGATAGATTTTGGATTTTTATAGACATCCTAATGTTCAATTGATAAAATAAATAGTCTGACGTTTGAGTAAGATAATTATAATTTTTTGATGGAATGATAAAAGTAGTATAAATTTTAAATTTTTAGATATACTTTATTTATGTAATATTTAAAAATAAACAGAAGAAAGGAAATTAAAATGAATAAAGAATTGAAATTATATATTGTGAGACATGGGCAAACAGAATGGAATGTTTTGGAAAAGTTTCAAGGGCAATTAAATTCACCACTTACAGAAAGAGGAATTGAAAAAGTTGGGAAAATCGGGAAGGAACTTGAAAATGTGAAATTTGAGGCTGTATATACGAGTGAGCTTGGGAGAACTATTGGGACAGCTGAGATAATTTTGGAGAAGAATAATTTTGAGAAGAAAAAAAATATAGAGAAAAGATTGAAATTAAAAAAATTACCTGAATTAAATGAAATTTATTTTGGAGAATGGCAAGGGATGGATTTTAAGGAAATTTTTTTGAAATATCCAGAAGAGGCTCATAATTATTTTTATGATGTAAAAAATTATTGTGCGAAAAATGTGAAAGGAGAGGAATTGAAAGATGGACTCGAAAGATTTTTGTTAGGGTTGAAAAAGATTGTAAATAATAATGAAGAAGGGAATATTTTAATCGTAACTCATGGGACGGTTTTGGAATTATTTTTTAATTATATTGAAAATAAGGAAGCTGATGATTTGGATGAAAGGAAATTAATTGGAAATGGTGAATATCGGATATTTACTTATAAAAATGGAAAATATTTGATGGAAACTTTGGGAAAAAAATTATAAAAAGATGAATAAATCTGAGATTTGAGTAAAATTATTTTCATTATTAGATTTGATTTCAAAATATGCTTTAAACCTGTTAAAATTGAACTGATAAAATTAAGAAAAATTAGGGTTTAAGTAAAATAGTCATAACTTTTGAGTTCTGTTTTAAAGTAGTTTTACTATAATGTTGATAATTTCTGAAATAAAATTTTTAAGAATAAGTAATCGAGTATATTTGGAAACTATAAATTTTAAAATTAATTAGAAATAATAGAAATTTTTTGAAAGTGGAAAAAATATGTAAGGACAGAAATTATTTGGAATACTTGAAAAATAAAAGAGAAACAATTTTTTGTTTTTTAGGAAAATCTTATGATTACAAGAATGTTTACAAAAAATAAGAATAAGAAGAGGAAAATAAAATGATTTGGATAATTGGCGGAACAAAGGATTCTAGAGATATTTTAGATGAAATTTTAAAAGTTAGTAAAGAAAAAATTGTTATCAGTACAGCAACTGAATATGGGGGAAAATTGCTTAAAGATGTGGGAGAAAATGAAAATGTGGAAGTGATTTCTGAAAGATTGAATGTAATGCAGATTGAAAAAATAATTTCAGAAAAAAATATTGATCTGATAATTGATGCAAGTCATCCGTATGCTCAAAATATTAGTAAAATTGTCATTTCGATGGTGAGTTTTTTGAATGAAAGAGCGAAATCTGAAAAGAAAATTTTGAAATACATAAGATTTGAAAGAAAAATACTTGATTATGGAAGTGAAAATGTTTTTAAGTTTGAGAATGTTAAGGAACTAGTTGAGTTTTTGAATCAGTTTGAAAATAAAAATATACTGAGTACTTTAGGTTCAAATGCTTTGGAAGAGATTAAGGGAATTCGGGAAAAAAACAATTTATTTATAAGAATTTTGCCAACAACTTCTTCTATAGAAAATGCAGAAAATTTAGGATATCTTCCAAAAAATATTATTGCTATGCAAGGACCGTTTTCTAAAAATATGAATGTTGCAATGTTGGAAAATTTTAAGATTGATTATTTGATTACGAAGGAAAGTGGAGAAACTGGAGGGGAATTGGAAAAGCTGGAAGCATGTCAGGAATGTAAAGTTGGAATTTTGGCGATTAAGCGACCGGTTTTAGATTATGGAATTGTTTTTAATACAATTTCTGAACTAGTTAACTATGTAAAAAATTTAAGTGTTTAATGTTAATATGAAATTCGATTTTCATTTAAGCATGTTCACAGAGGGTTAAATCGAAAAATTAAATAATTTAAAATTTTGTAATTTTTATGTCCATTTTTGAAATATTATTTTAATGTAACATATATTACACTTATTATTATTAATTTGTGTTATAATTTTTTCATAGTGGACAATTTTACAAAATTTAGCATTAAAAGAGTCAAGAGGATATTTTATCTTTGTTAAAAATCGGCTCTTTTTTAAATATTTAAAATTATTGAATTAAATGGAAATTACATAGATTATTTTTATGAAAAAAATGTAAATTAAGGAGATGAATAATGTTTAGTTTAGACGATACACTTTATGAAATTATAAATAAATATCCTGAAGCTTTGGATTTTTTTATTGCTAATGGGTTTGAGCAATTGAAAAATAAACAGATGCTTGAGGTTATGGGGAAAAATATTAAGTTAAGAATGGCACTTATGTCAAAAAAAATTAATCAAGAACTGTTTGTTGAAAAACTGGAAACATTTTTGCAAAAAGATGCAGATATTGATGTTTCGCTAGATGAGAGCAAGGCTGATGAGAATAGTGACTTAATAATCGAGGGAGTACTGCCTTGCCCTATTAGAATACCACTTTTAGAAGGGATTAAGGAGTGGGTAAATGAGCAGAACGAAAAAAATGACTATACCATTTCGTATACCTTGAAATCAGCAAATTTAGGACTTGACTGGGTTGTAGAAAAAGTTAAGACAGGAAATCCTGATAAAGTTTCGGACGTGCTTCTTTCGGCTGGATTTGAATTATTTTTTGATAAGAATTTGATGGGACAGTACATGGAAAATGGTATTTTTGAAACACACCTTGAAAATATGAATAAAGATTTCTGCAACGAAACTATTGACTTGCGGGATCCTAAAAAGCGTTATGCAATAATGGGAGTTGTGCCAGCAATATTTTTGATAAACAAGACTTCTTTAGGAGATAGAAAAGCACCAGAAACTTGGGCAGACTTGTTAAATGAAGAATTTGAAGACTCAGTTGCATTACCAATGGCTGATTTGGACTTATTTAACGCTCTTCTTGCAAATCTTTACAAGGATTTCGGAATGGATGGAATACACAAATTGGCACGTTCATACAAAAAGAGCTTGCACCCTGCTCAAATGGTAAAAGCTAGAACTCGAACACCAGAAGCCCCTGCTGTCAGCATTATTCCATACTTCTTTTCACAAATGATTGATGGATCAGGAGATTTGGAGGCTGTATGGCCAAAAGATGGAGCTTTGCTAAGCCCGATATTTATGATTACAAAAAAATGTAAGGCAGATAAAATCAAGCCATTTATGGACTTATTTATGTCAAATGAAATTGGAACAATTTTTTCTGCAAACGGAAAATTCCCATCAACAAATCCAAATGTGGATAACCATTTAGAAGAACATCAGAATTTTAAATGGATTGGCTGGGATTACATCTATAGCCATGATATTGGAAAAATTATTCGTGAATGTGAAGATGAATTTAATAATGATGTGCAAAAAAGCCTTGCACAATAAAATTTAAAAAATAAAAAAGGAGAGATAACTATGAATTTAATAATATTTTCAGGCCCACCTTCATCAGGAAAAACAAGCGTTATTCTAAAAACAGTAGAAGCCTTAAAATCACAAGGAATGTCAGTTGGAGTAGTAAAATTCGACTGCCTTTACACAGATGATGACAAATTATACGCAAAAGCAGGAATTCCAGTAAAAAAAGGAATTTCAGGAGCTTTATGTCCAGATCATTTCTTTGTATCAAATATCGAGGAAGTCGTGCAATGGGGAAACAGCCTTGGGCTTTCAATATTAATTACAGAATCGGCAGGGCTTTGTAACAGATGTTCGCCATATATCAAGGACATCAAGGGAGTCTGTGTAATCGACAATTTATCAGGAATTAATACACCTAAAAAGATTGGACCATTATTAAAAGCCGCTGATATTGTGATTATCACAAAAGGGGACATTGTTTCACAAGCTGAACGTGAAGTTTTTGCCTCACGTGTGAACTCTGTAAATCCAAAAGCTGTAACAATGCATGTTAACGGGCTTACTGGACAAGGAGCGTACGAATTAAGCACACTTCTTTATGAGAAAGAACTGGAAATAGACAGCGTTCAAGGAATGGAACTTAGATTTCCAATGCCATCGGCACTTTGCTCTTACTGCTTAGGAGAAAAGAGAATCGGTGAAAAATATCAGATGGGTAATGTCCGAAAAATGAATTTACAGCAATAAAAAAATAGATAAAAATAATAAAAAAGGAAAAAATATGAAAAATAACGATTTAATAAATAAATTGACTATTAGTGAACTTAGTGAGAAATACCCCTTTGCAGAAAACTTTTTTACGGAAAACAACTTGCCTGTGGAAACTTTTCAGGATAAGACATTTCACGAGTTCATCGTAACTTTTGCAGAAGATAAAATTGAGGACTTTGCACTGGATGTTGAAAAAATTGAAGAAAGTCTTGTTGATTACATTGCACAGATGAAACTTTTTTTGGGAATGGAAGAGGAAAATTCGATTGATATGCTTACAATTGTCGCTGGGCAAGATAAATCTGGGAATAAAGAGGGATTTGAGCGGCTTGATATTCATAAGTCAGAAATTATTTCCATTGTAGGTCCTACAGGCTCTGGAAAATCAAGACTTCTTGCCGACATCGAATGGACTGCCCAGAAAGATACTCCAACACAGCGTCAAATCCTTATAAACGGTGAACTTCCAGACAAGAAATGGCGTTATTCCTCAAACAACAAATTAGTCGCACAACTATCACAAAACATGAATTTCGTTATGGATTTATCAGTAAAAGAATTTCTAGAACTGCACGCTCAAAGCCGAATGATTGAAGACATTGACGAAACTGTGGAAAAAATCATTACCGCTGCAAACAATCTGGCTGGAGAGCAATTTGACTTAACTACTGCAATCACAGCCCTAAGTGGTGGACAATCCCGTGCTTTAATGATTGCCGACACAGCTATTTTAAGTTCATCTCCAATTGTCCTAATTGACGAAATTGAAAATGCAGGAATTGACAGGAAAAAAGCCTTGGAATTACTTGTTTCATCAGACAAAATCGTATTAATGGCAACACACGACCCAACATTAGCACTAATAGCAGACAAACGAATTATAATAAAAAATGGTGGAATCAGTAAAATTATTACAACAAGCCCTGAAGAAAAGAAAATTTTGAAAAAACTGGATGAAATGGATGATATTATTCAAAAAATGAGAAGCGATTTGAGAAAAGGGAAAATTTTAAAAAGTGATTTTTAATCCAGAAATTTGTTTTTAAAAATTAATAATAAAAGTAAATTAGGGAGAAATATTCAGAATTTGTTTATTTTCTCTCTTTTTAAATTATATATAAAATTTTTATCCTAATCGATTGTATTTCTTTACCCCATTGCTAAATATTCATCACAAATTTATTTATTTCAAAATTATAAATCATTTATTTCTATTTCAAGATAACTGTTTATTTTCCTAGGCATTTCTAAAAACTTCTTTTTTCCTAATAAAGCTCTTGTGAATTCTTCTATTGTACAACTCCAATCATCATAGTCTCCAAACCAATCTATAAAATCTACTCTGTCTTTGAATATAAAAAAATCTAATGTTTCTCCATAGCCCTCAACACATTCTTTTTCACCATTCTTTATTTTTTCTATTTCTTTTAGAAAATAGTCTATTCCCTCAGATTTTATTTCAGTTAATTTCCTACTAAGAAATACAGAATAACCTATATTATATTTTTCTCCGTTAATAATACTACAGAATTCTCCCCATAATTCTCCATTTTTACTTATATAATAATAGAATTTCATTTTCATTTTATATCTCCTTCATAAATAGGTTGATTATGATTGATACATCCTTACATTTATATTCTTAATTCTAATTTTTTAAATATATATCATAATTTTTTCTTTATATTCCTTTAATTCTTCTTCTGTCATTCTATTCGGTATTTTTAACTTAGAAAATTCATTAACAAAATATTTAAATAAAAATCTATCTTTCATATTTAATATTTCTATCAAACGATTTTTGTCTTGCTCTTCGCAATATTTTTCTATAAATTTTCTTAATATTGCATATTCTTCTATCCAATCTTTCATGATGTTACCTCTTTTCTCTTAATATTAAATCTGTTCTTGGATTTGGTAAAATATCCAATTTATCATATTTTATATCCATTTTATCAACAGGAAGCAATTTAAAAGCACCACCTTTACCATGTTCGGGATACGACATAGTAAATGGTTCCAACTCTTTTCCAGTATCTCCATAAGTATTATGTAAAATATTTACTTATACTTTTTCTAACTTATTATCATCTTCATAATATCTGCTTGCACTTTTTCTTTTATTATTTTCAACATTAAGAAGATAATAAATTCTTTTATCTTTATCATGCCAATAAATTTTTCTAACAGTTGCTTTTTTATCAGGATATTTAATTAATTTAACTTTATCACCTATATCAAATTTTGGTTTACTTGTCAGTTCATATCCTTCTCTTTTTATTCTCATTTTTTCATTGGTTGTTAATAATTCTACTAGTATATATTCTTCATTCTCATCATCTTTTGCACACTTTAATATTGTAGAAGTTGGATCTCCGTATACTTTTTGTTTACTCTCAAAATCATAATATTTTAATCTTGATTCCATATAAGAACCCTTTAAAACACCATAAGTTCCTAAATAATTTTGTTTCATTTATTTCACTCCTTTTTACATGAATTAAATAATTACACTTTTTCAAACTTATTATTGTCTTCATAATATCTGCTTGCACTTTTTCTTTTATTATTTTCAACATTAAGAAGATAATAAATTCTTTTATCTTTATCATGCCTATAAATTTTTCTAAAAGTTGCTTTTTTATCAGGATATTTAATTAATTTAACTTTATCACCTATATTAAATTGTGGACATTTTATTGTTTCATAAAATTCCTTACTTATTCTAATTACTTCTTGATTTTTCCTTCCAAGCATTTTTATACCTACATAATCCAATTCTTCAGTTTTACATTTTAATATCGTCCCCCATAAAATTGACATTGGATAACCAAAATTTTTATTAAAATTTTCATATTTAAAAATATCATCAAAATGGATAATTTTATCTGAAGAGGGAGAATTATTTTTTTACACTCCACATGTTCCTATATAGCTTTTACTCATTATTGACTTTCCTTATTATACTAAATAACAGGTTTTATTTCTTTTTTTTCCTTGTTTCCTTTCTTAATTCCAAAAATTTTTCTATTATTTTTTTAATTCTACATATTTTTCCATTTTATATTTCCTTCCTTAATTTTTTAACTATTCTGGATATTTCAAGACTTTAATTTCTGGTATTTTCCATGGCTCTTGTATAAATACTTGTTCGGTTTCCATTCCACCTAAATACATTATTAATTAAATTTTAGACTAAAACAGTGTTTTATTATTCATTGGTTCCAGTTATATCCAATTTTTCCATTCTTTGGAAGTCATAGTTTTCACAACCAGTATTATTTTATGCCCCGATATTATTCTTTATTCAAGGTTGTCGAACAGATTTATTAATTCTAAAAATTAAATACATAACAACAAAAACAACAACTGTAATATTTATCACAAATAAATTAACAACACTAATTTTTCTTAACAATAAACTCGAAATAAATAACGTTCCGAATGAAAAAATCCTTGAAAAAAATGATTTCATTGAAGTTATTGCACTTATTTTTTCTTTTGACAGGATTTTATTAAAGTGAAATTCAAAATAGTAGTTAATTATAAAAAAAATTGTGCATAATGTTAGGTATATTCCTGTAAATATTAGATTATTTTTTAATATTACTACAGTTATTGCCATTAAAAATATTAAAATTAATAGTAAGTACAATTTTTTCGTATTTATAAGCAGAATATTTGTATTGTATGCAATAATCACAATTATTTGAAATAGCACATACATTACAAAAAAATTCTTTTCTCCAATTCCTTTATCTAAAAAAAGTTTTTGCCATAACTGAAAATGGCTTTGAATAAAAATTTGTATAATTCCAAAAAATATAAAATAATATTTTATCACTTTTTTTTCTTTCAATTCAGAAATACACTCAGCTATATGCTTTTTAAAAATTTGAAAGTTTATATTTTCATTTGCTTTTTTATTCTCATCGGAAAAAAATAAGGCTATTAGAAACATATTGAAAAATATTAAAACAATGGAAATAAAGTAAATATTTACACCTATTTTAAAATAAAGAAAAAATCCTATTCCTGAACCTAAAATAGAAGAAAAAGTCGAAATTTGCTTTTGATATTTTAAAAATTTTTGCAATCCAGTTTCATTATTTTTCAAACTATTTATTAAAACTACATCAATTGTTCCAGTTTCCAGTGCATTTGCCAATCCATATATTGTATATGCGACTGATAACCAAAACAGGCTTTTAAAAAATATAATTAGGAAAAAAGTTATAATCAATGTAAACAATGATAAAATATAGACTTTTTTTCGTGAATATAAATCCGACATTACTCCGCTTGGAATCTCAAAAATAATCATTGAAAGGTTAAAAAAAGACTGCATTAGCACAATCTGCGACATTAACAAGCCTTTTTTCAGAAAAAGTACAGTCAAAATGGAATGTGGCATTGTGGAAGCTAAAAATAGTAAAAAGGTGCTAATATAGTAAACTTTGGTATTTTTATCTATAAGATTCATAATTCTTGCCGCCTTTCCAATCTATTTTATCGTTAAATACTTTTTTACATAGTTCAACATTTGGCTGATAACCTTCAATTGCGGATGTATTATGTTTTGGATGATTTAATGAAAGCAAGAACTCTCCACCACCTGTTTCCATATCCAGCAATTTCATATTATTTTTCAAATACTATTTATGACTGTTCTAAAATCCCAAGGTAAATTTTCCTCTTCTGAATAACGTCCATGAATATGAGAAAAATTTAAGCAATCCCAAATATATCCAAAAATTCTGTGTTTGAATGTTAAATTATATTTCATGAAATTATATATGATCTTAATTTTTAATATATTTTTATTAAGTAAATTATATCATAAAAAATTTTATTTTTTTATTTTTTTGCAAGAAAAGTAATTAATCTACCACTTGTAGAAGCAGGAGACTTCTTGCTAGATTTTGTTAAAAATAGTTATTGTTGAATGATTTTTAATGAGAGAAATAACAGTTGTCTTTGTAATTACACGTACTTTTTCTTATGTAATCAATGTTATAAATCTGAATATTTCATTTTATAAAAAAATTTATAAAAATTTTATTTGACAAAATAATATTTTATGGTATAATGTAATCAAGAAATAATTGTAATCGTTTCAAAATAAAAATAATACTATAATTAAATTAGGAGGAAATTTATGTCTTTAATAGGAAAAAAAATTGAAAATTTTACAGCTCAGGCTTATCAAAATGAAGAATTTAGAGAAGTGAACTTTGAAAAGGACTTTTTAGGAAAATGGAATGTTGTTGTATTTTATCCAGCTGATTTTACATTTGTATGTCCGACAGAATTGGAAGATTTGGAAAATCATAGGGAAGAATTGGAAAAATTAGGATTTAACGTTTATTCAGTAAGTACAGATACTCACTTTACTCATAAAGCGTGGCACGATCATTCTGAAGCAATTGGAAAAGTTAAATATACAATGATTGGAGATCCTACAAAAGCTATTTCAAGAGAATTTGAAGTATTGAATGAAGAAAGCGGATTAGCTTATAGAGGAACTTTTGTTATAAATCCTGAAGGGAAGATTGTTGCTTACGAAGTAAATGATGAAGGAATCGGAAGAGATGCTTCTGAATTAGTAAGAAGAGCAAAAGCTGCAAAATTTGTTGCTGATAACCCAGGATTAGTTTGTCCTGCGAAATGGAAAGAAGGGGAAGCTACTTTAAAACCAGGATTAGATTTAGTAGGTAAAATCTAGGTTTTTTTTAAAAAAGTTATAAAATTGTACTTAAAGAGGAGGGAAAAATGGCTTTATTAGATAGCAATATTGTGGAACAGTTAAAAATGTACTTTGATAAAATTAATGGAAATATTGAATTAGTTTCATTTTTAGATGAAAGTGAAAAATCAAAAGAGCTGGACAGTTTTTTACAGGAAGTAGATGCTATTTCAGGAAAAGTAAATTATGTAAAAAAATCATTTGAAAATGACAAAGCTGATTTGGAAAAAGCAAAAATTACTCGTCCAATATCATTTACAATATTGAAAGATGGAGAAAATACTGGAATTAATTTTTCAGGGATTCCTGGTGGACACGAGTTTAACAGCTTTATTCTAGCTATTTTAGGATTAGCTGGATTAGGGAAAAAATTGGAGGGAGAACAGCTTGCAAAAGCAGAATCAGTTAATAAACCTGTAAATATTGAAACATTTATTTCATTATCCTGTACACATTGTCCAGATGTAGTTCAGGCATTGAACTTAATTTCTGCAAGCAATAAAAACATTACAGCAACAATGGTAGACAGTGCTGTATTCTTTGAAGAAGCAAAAGAAAAAGATATTCAGGCAGTACCAGTTGTCTTTATAGATGGAGAGCAAAAGTCAGTTGGTGCAAAAACTATCGAAGAATTACTGAATCTAGTTGTAAATGCTTAATAAAAAGTAAAATTTGTGAAGAGAGAAAATTGATTTATCTTAAGGAACAGAATAGTTTTTAGATAAAAAGAGCATGGCTTATGAACTAAATGAAAAAATCAAAAAGTTTATGAGTCGTGCTTTTTGTTTTTGAATAAAATAAATTTATTTAAATTACATGATAGTGTGAATAGTAAAAATATTAGCTAGAATAAGGAGAAATACGTAAATAGAGTAAAATTTAAACTTGCAAAAACTTATCTAATAATGATAAAATATTAAAAAGAGAAAATAAATTTGTGAGGTGAAAATAATGGGAACATTTGAAGATTATTTAAAATTTGAAGTTACTGAAGCTCAGGAAGATGAAAAACAGTTGAGAATTATAGAAAAAATTTCTTTATCAGAAGAAACTGAAAAGGCTATAAAAGGTATAGACAAGGATATTACAATTATCGCTGTAGCACAAGTTTACTGTCCCGATTGCCGTGCAACTGTCCCTTTCCTAAAAAAATTCAGCGACTTGAACAATAAAATAAAAATTGACTACCGTTCAAGAGAAACTGCCAAAGAATTTTTTCCAGATACAGATGAAAGAATAAAAATACCTACATTAATTTCGTATGTTGATGGAAAATATAATACTTTTTGGAATGAATTTCCAGATGTAGTGAGAAAGGAAATGGATAAAAATCCAGAAAATTTTGAAGACATTAAGTACAATTTCAGAATTGGAAAATTTAATGCACAAATTGAAAAGGAACTGGTTGACTACTTAACTTCTTTATAAAATAAAAAAATAAAAAGCAGGGAATAAGAATTTTTTACATTTTTTTCCTTGCTTTATTTTATAGACTTCCCCTTTTTCAAAGTCAAGCCGATAAAAGCTAAATAAATAAAAATTATTGTAACTTAACTTTAACTTCTTATTTTCAAAAAGAATGCAAGAATATTCAAAATCCAAAATTGTAAAGGGTAAAAAATATAGAAAAACCATTTGTGAATTGGTGCCTTGCTTCCTTTTTTTCCATTGTACAAAAATATGAATGGTAAAAATAAAAATGTTAAACCGTCGCTGTTATAGCAAAAACTGTCAAACCATGCTCTTGAATTAGGGTATTTAGCAGGATTTAACGATGGCGTAAATAATGGAATATATAACATATTCAAAATTAAAAATGTTATTACTTGCTTTTTTCTATTTCCATAAAATGCCCAAAAACTAATCATTGTAAACAAAGTCTGTATTCCACCTTCAAGCCCCATGATATAATTTCCAATCACAATTGGAACAAAAGAAAATGCCAATCCCAAAATAAAAAGAAAAATTCCTAAAATATTATAAATTACTTTTTTACTACTTCTCCCTTTTTGCAAGAAATAAATTATTGTAAATCCAATCGCAAGACTTAAAAAAATATTATCTACTATTTGATATCTTTCTCCTAGTATGATAAATGAAATTACATTTCCAAATTGCATCAAAATAGCGGCTATCCACAATCTTGCCATATATTTTTTACGGTTTCTTGTATGATAAAAGCCTTCCACTGTAAAAAATGCAAATAATGGTGCCACAAATCTTGTGATTAAATGAATCCAAGATGGTAAAAATCCTGAAAATACAAAAAATACTGAGTCTAAAAACATAAAAAATAAAGCAATATATTTCAACTGATTTGTATTTAATTTTTTCATAAAATCCTCCTAAAATATTATTTTTGTAAAAAATTATAACACTTTTATCAGATAAATTTATAATATTTTATATAAAATAATCTTTATTATTAAAAATAAATAAAATATTTTTAAAAATTGAACTAATAAATATAAAATTTTTATATTTGAAAAAATAAGCACATTATTTTTAATATATTTAGGTGTTGCACTTGATTATAAAATCCAGATTACAAATTCCAAAGCAAAAATTCCCAATCCTCATCCTTAGTTTCTTCATTATTTTCACAATTACAAATTTTCTCATAAAAAACTTTATACATCTTGCTTTTATACTTAAAAACCTTCATTTTATCTAAATTCTTTTCCAAAAACGAGTTCTCATAACTTCCAATCATAAAAAAATCACAATTATAGCCTTTCTTTTGAATAAATTTTACAGCTTTTCTAAATTCATTTTTATTTTTTTCCTCATCTGCATTTTTATCCTTTAAAACAAAATCCATATACAAAAAATTTGAAATTTTATTGATTTCAGGCATTTCTGGATATCCAAAAAAAGCTATTACTTTTCTAAATTTATACAAAAATTTATAAATTTTTTTGTAATCTGTAACAATATATTTTTTATTTGTCTTATTTTTCAGATAAATTTCAAAATTTCCATAGTTCAAAATTTCTTCATCCTTTACTATTAAATCGCCTTTTTTCACATTTTTCAAGCTAAAAAATACAATGTTTTTATAAAATTCATAAATTGGCATACTTTTTCGCCTTTTTGTCAAGATTCTTTGTGCTACTTTATTTTCTTCAAGAATAGTCGTAATTACGGTTTTTACTCCACATTTTTTCGCTTCTGTTATTAACATCTTGTAAGCCTTGCCAAAATTGACTTTATTTCTATATTCTTTTTTTATTCTAAATGAATTTAAATACCCGATATTATTTTTAAAAATAGAACAAGCCCCAACACCAACAAGATTGTCATTTTCAGTATCAATTCCTACCACGATAATCGGAGTTTTTTCGCTATCCTTATGCAATGATTCAAACAAATTCGGCACTTTCTCGTATTTTACCTGTACAAGCGATTCCATTTCCTCTTCATCCAGAATATTTCTTATTTCATCGCTATAATCACTATTTTGAATAATTTTAAATTCTATTTTTTTCATCTTTCCCCAATCTTCTGATTAAATCCCGTGCCATAACTTCTTTCCCAGTCGCAGGAAAAATTTTATCATAGCCATTCAGAACAATCTTTTTCCAACTTTCAATTAATTCTTCCTTATTCTCCCCAAATAAGGGAATTAACGGAAATTTAAAACACAAATTCTGAACCAGATCTCCACAAAACAAATATTTCTCATTATTTTTTTCATCAAAAACTGCAACCGAAACCGAATCATTTGAATGTCCTTTTGTTTCAATAATTTCCATATTTCCAAAACCGTATTCTGAAAGTAAAATCTTTTCCTGTTGTAAAAAATCAATAAAAATCACTTTTTCCATATCAGTTTTCTCCAATTTTGAAAAAATATTTTTACTAAAATTCTTTTTACTTTTCAATTTTTTAGAAATCTTCTCTGTAAATGGATAAAATCCATTTGGAATAACACTTTTTCCTGTTTCTAATATATTTTCAGAATTTCTATGTGCAATAACTCTAACATCTCCAATTTCATCAATGAGCATTTTCAGATTTCCTACATGATCAGAATGGGAATGGCTTAGAACTATCACTTTTATCTTTTTTATATCTCCAATTTTTTGAATCAGTTTTTTCAAAATTTTTTCCTTTTTCACATTTATCCCTGTATCTAGCAATAAATATTCATCATTTTTATTTTTAAATAAATACAAATTATTTAGACCGATTTTTATTTTTTCTATCATTTTTAGAAAGCTCCTTGATATTTTAATGAAAAACCTGCCAGTCCAGTAGATAGAACTGACAGGCATAAGGTGGGAAGAACAATGGGAATTTACTTAATTATTTTTGACTGTTAAAAAATAAAAAAGCAGCGATTATAACTGCTAAAACAGTCAAATCCCAGTTCATCATTGAGACCACCTCCCAACATATCGAACATAACATCAAGGTTTGTGAAGCCTTGACAAATGATTATAACATAAAAAAAAGTCCCATTCAATAATGAACAAGACTTTTTTTTCACAATTTGTTATATTCAATCTGTTGGTTTTTACTCAAAAGTATTATAACACTTCTAAAGATAAATTTCAATACTAAAAAATTAATTTTTTTTATTTTCTGTGGTATAATTTATTAAATAGATTATATTTAAAGGAGCATTTTATGAAAACAACCATAGATTTTATAATATTCTCAATTTTTTTTATTTTTATAAAAATCTTTAATTTTCTTTCACCCAAAATTCGTCTAAAAATATCTGAATTTATTGGTGTTTTGCTTTTTTATCTCATTCCAAAAGGAAGAAAATTGTCGTATCGTAACTTAAATTTGATTTTAAATGAACAAAATAGTTTTAATTATTCAAAGAAAAAAATCAAGGAAATTGCGATAAAATCTTATAAAAATACAGCAAAGTCGTTTTTACTGCCCTTCTGGATTTATGAATATTTTGAAAATTTTTCGCCAAAAATATATAATTCTGAATTACTGGAAAAATTAAAGAGTGAAAATGAACGGATTATTCTTGTTACTTCGCATTTTGGATTTTTTCACGCCAGCCTTTTTCCAACGAGAAACGATACAATGTTTATTCCAATTAGAATTATCTCAAACAAATTTATTGAATCTTATATGGATACAATCCGTTTTAAGAATAACATGACTTATTTTCCAGAACAAAATTACAAATCTTTTTTGAAAAATAAAAATTCAAAGGGCGTTTTTGTGCTTTTAAGTGACGTACGAAAACCAGATGGGGATAAAATCACATTTTTTGGCTTACCTACCACTAATTCAGGCTTTCCTGCCTATTTTTCCAAGAAAGAGAATATTCCGATTGTTATTATTCACAATGAAGTTGATGAAAACAATATTTGCCACATTTTTATAGACAAAGTTATCCATCCTGAAAATTACAAAAATAGACACGAAATAATGAAATCTATTTTAACTGAATACGAAAAAATTATCTTAAAACTGCCAGAGCAATGGTTCTGGTTTCAGGACAGATGGCGGGATGGAATATAACTTTTATTTTTCCTGTCCTTGAGTTTCAATATATCTTTTAAAAACTTACTGAATCTGTTCAATAACATAAGTTTTTTTTATTTTCACAAGGGGTCAATACCCCTTGCTTTAGAACATTTGTTTTATCAAATTCTAAATATAGTCGAACCATTTAAAATAGAACTATTAAAAATTATTTTGGAGCTTCATCCAAGTTTTGTGCATACGGTAAATCATATTTCCCCATAACTTCTTTTTTCAAATTAAAGTTTTGTGCAAAAAATATTGCAAACATTCCCAAATCATGGCTTCGTTTTAACTGCATAAATCCTCTTTTAAGTATTGAACGCCATCCAAAAAAACTTTTTCTTGCATTGGCACATTTTTTGGAAAGCTCATCGGGAGTTTGATCAGTTGGAAGAAAGGAAATTCGCCCATAAGGATAATTTTCATCCAGCCACCATTTTTCACTAAGAAGCCGTTTTTCTTCTCTTAATTTTCTATAAACGCCTGTTTTTGGGAATGGTACAAGATGGTTAAATGCTGCAAAATAAAATCCATGTTTTTTGGCAAATTTTACCGTTTCATCAAAAGTTTCCTTCGTGTCATTTCCATAACCGAATACAAAAGTAGCATAAATTCCGATTCCATAACTATGAATTTTTTCCGTCAGTTCATTTATTTCCCCAACGCCACTTCTCCAGCCTTTCCCCATATCCTTCAAAATATTTGGATTCATCGACTCGTACCCAATCAAAATCATTTTACATCCGCTTTTTTTCATCCAGTAAAGCAATTCATCATTTTTCGCAATGGTAATAGCCCCTTGCGTTACCCATTTTATATTTAATGGAGTAATCGCCTTGCAAATCTCAATCGCATGTTTATGATCCGCCACAAAATTATCATCAATAAAAAAAACATATTTCTTCCCAGAATTTTTTATATCCTGCACAATTTCCTCAATAGGGCGCCTAAAATACTTTTTCTCATAATAAGAATGTATTGCACAGAAATCACACGCAAAATTGCACCCACGCCCTGTTTCAATCAGTGCAAGCGGTGAATATTTCTTATCCTTGTAAATACTCCTGTCAGGCATTGCAAAAGACGTAGTTACTCCATAATACCGTTTTTCCAGCTTATTCTTGCTCAAATCGTTCAACATCTTTGTCCACACGCTTTCCGCGTTTCCCAAAATAATCGAATCAAAATGTTCCAGACATTCGTCAGGCTCTACAGTTGGATGATACCCCCCTGCAAGTACCTTTATCCCTCTTTTCTGAAATTTTTTTGCTATTTCGTAAGCCCTTTTGGCAGTATAAGTTTCCACAGAAATCACAACCAGATCTGTACTTTCCTCATAATTTATAAACTCATTCCTGTCATCCATAAAATTCGTTTCAACATCCTCAGGAGTTAAAGATTTTAAAACTGCAATCATAAGTGGCTCCATATTTTTCCATGTTTTTATATATTTCTGCCCTTTTTTCTTCCCAATGGCAGGCAGTATAAATGTTATTTTCACTGTTTTTCTCCTTTTTTCTCAACTTCTATTTATCAAATTTTATCTTCCCATACTTCCTGAATTTCCGTGCATGCTGCCTAGAAAATACTTCCAGAATGAATTTCAGCCCCTTATTCCTAGAAGTTTTCACTCTTCTTATAATTCGCTTGAAAGTGAAAGTGTCAAGCCACAATTTATAAAATTCCTTCTGCAATGTGTCGTAACTCATATTTTTAGGCTTGAATACGACTGTTTCAGTATCGTAGTAATACCAGTCCTCTGTAAGCAATCTGCCTTCTTCTTTTAACTGATTAAAAAAAGGTGTTCCTGGATACGGAGTAATTATGTTATATCTTGGCACATCTACCCCAATTTCCTCAATAATATCAGGAATTCGGCGAATTGACTCCACTGTGTCAGTTTCCATTCCTATCATAAGTGTGGAAAGGACTGATATTCCATAAGATTGAATTGTTTTTACGAGTTTTTTGTATTCTGCGACATTGTTAAATTTTTTATTTACCCCATCAAGATTTTCCTGAACAAAACTTTCCAAGCCAATAACCAAGCCTATACAGCCAGATTCTTTCATTAACTGAAGAATTTTTTTATCATTACCAATATTTATTGTTGCGGAAGCAGTCCATTTTATTTTTAATTTCTTCAATTCTTCCATTAGCTGAATGGCGTAATTTCTATTGCCTAAAAAGTTTGGATCAAGAAATATCCATTTTTTGGGCTTATTCGTTTTTATTTCATTTATCACGTAGTCTATGCTTTTTATCTGATTTTTTCCAGAATACATCTTTGTGATGGAACAATAGGAACATTTATTGGGACAGCCATTGTTTGCGACGATTGTGCCATAATTTTTGAAATATTTTTTATTTTTCAAAAGTTTTCGGTTTAATGGCTTCGGTTCATAATCATTTCCAACGAGGTTAAAATATTCTCTTTTTGGAGTTCCATTTGTAAAATCTTCAATAAACATCGGAAATGAAATTTCAGCAGCTCCCGTAATTACTGTATCAAAATATTGTAATGCCTCTTCTTTCAAAGCTGTCGCATAATGCCCGCCAATTAATGTATACGCTCCTTTACTTTTCCAAAACTTGGCAATTTCTTTTGCCCTTTTCGATCCTGAAATTACCGAAGAAATACAAATTAAGTCAAATTTTTCGTTTTCATATTTTTTAGAAGTAGCATCCCATTTTTCCACACCTTCATCCACAATAACAACATCAGCGTTATATTTTCTGTCAATTAGTGATTCCAGCGTTATTAACGTAATTTGCGGATAATATTTTCTTTTGTGAATCGAGTTGTATTTGTAAATGTTATCCTTTGCTAAAACAAGCATTATTCTCATAATTTTATTCCTTTTTTGTTATAAACTTCTTTTCGATTGATATAATTTACAGCAAGAAATACAAGAGCATGTTTAAAATTGGCAGCACCGTCAAACAGCCTTTTCCAGATACTCGAATGTCTGTTATATTCCACCTTGCACTTCAAAATTCCAGCCTCAAATTCCTCAATCGTCATATTATATGGCTCAAAGCACGCTTTCCCATAACGAAAGTTCTCGTCCAGCCACCATCTTTCATAAAGAAGTCTTCCTTCTTTTTTTAATCTTTCATAAAAAGGAGTTCCTGGTATCGGCAATGCCGGGTTAAAGCCTGCAAGGAAAAATTTATGCTTTTTAGAAAATTCCAAAATTTCATCAAAGCAGTTTTTATCATCATAATCATACCCAATTACATAGCTTGCATGTACAAGAATCTTATTTTTTTTATAAATATTAATAATTTTTTCATAGTCAAACTCATAATTTGCAACCTTTTTCATTTTCTTAATATTTTTTATATTTATATTCTCAAATCCCAGAAGCATTTCAATGCACCCTGCTTCTGACATCAATTTTATCAATTTCTCATCTCTTGCAATATCGATGCTGCCTTGACAAGCCCATTTTATTTTCAGTTTTTTCAATTCTTCAAACAGTTTTAGAGCTTTTTTCTTATTGGCAAAAATATTATCATCCACAAAATAAACAATTTTCGCCCTCTTATTCGTTCTAAAAATTTCCTTTACCTCATTTATCACATTCTCAACATCCCTATGTTGAAAATCTCCTTTGTGAACTGCCCCAATCGTGCAAAATTCACATTGATGCATACAGCCTCGCCCAAACTGAACTGGCACGACAAAAGAATATTTTTTCCCCTTGTAAATGCTCCTATCATAAACAACATTATTAATATCTGGCAATTTTCTACATTCATACCTCTTTTTCGGCACTCCGTTTTCCAAATCATTTAAAAATTCATTCCAAGTAACTTCTCCACTTCCTACACAAACCGTGTCCGCATGTTCCTGCACTTCATCAGGCATAAGCGAAGCGTGATACCCTCCAATCATCACATAAACTCCACGTTTCCTGTAATTTTCGGCTAGTTCATAAGCCCGTCTAGCAGTCATTGTAAACGTAGAAATTACAACCAAATCAACCTTAAGATCCATCGGAATATCCTCAATCCTATCATCAAAAAGCATAAGCTCATGTTTAGTCTTATCCGTAAGCCCTGAAAGCACCGCAAAAGCAAGCGGCTCTATCGCATCATTGGAACGTTTTCCCCCCATATTTGGGCGTAAAAAAGCTATTTTCATTTTTCTTCTCCTCCCTTTCTTACACATCTGTCTTTATTTTATACTATTCCCCATTTAAATAACGAAATTATTACAAACTTTTCTAATAAAGGGTATAAATCTAATATTTTAAAATAATTAAAATATAATTTTCATTTTTCAATCAGATTCTAGTTAAATAACCCGTCGGAGCATTTTTCTGTGCTGGCAAAACTGTCTGAGCATAGCGAGTTTTTTGTCAGTGCAGAAAAATGTCGTAGACTAGCCATAGGTTGTAGGATTTGCGGCAATGAGCAATCCTACGAAAATAAAAAGAAAAAATATAAATATAAATGAAAAAACTATTATTAATCAAAATTTCTTAACAAAAAAATAATTTATATGATTGTTTATTTAAAATTAACTAATTAATCTACATTTGGAATATCAGAATTATCTGTCATTTTTTCAAAAGTAAATTCCTCCAATTTATCGGCATAATGCCTATACCCCAAGTTAGTATTAAGCATAATTGGTGCAATAACGCTGAATCTTGCGATTCTTTTAAAAATCGAGCTTACTTTATAAGTTTCCCTCCAAGCGTAAATTCCACCTTCCTGAAGTTCCTGTGCTGTCATTTTTTTTGGATGAAATACAGCGTGCTGAACATCGTACATTGTCCAGTTTTTTTCAAAAATTCTACCTTGCTTTTCCAAATCATTATAAAGTTTTGTTTTAGGAAATGGAGTTAATATCGAGTATCTTGGCAAGTCAACTTTCATTTTTATTACTTCCTCCACAGTTCGCTTGAATATATCCTTGTCATCGCCATCTGCACCGAATGTAAAAGTTCCGTTTACAGCAATATCATAATGATGCAGCTTTTTCATAAGCAAATGGTAATCAGCCATAACATTTACCCCTTTATTCATAGCCCGCAGCGATTCCTTCGAGACAGCTTCAAATCCAATAAGCAAGCCTTTACAACCACTTTTTGCCATTAGCCTTATCATTTCGTCATCGTGAACAAGGTTGGAAGTTGCCAGCCCGAACCACCATTTTTTGAGAGGTATCAATTCAATAAACAGTTTTTTAGCATAATTTCTGTCAGCAATCAAATTTAAATCTATAAACAAAACTTCTTTTTTCTTAAAAGTTTCAATTTCTGCAATAATTTCATTAATTGGTCTTTTCAGTAATTTGGGGTATAAAGCCTTCCCAACGCAGAAGGAACAGTCGAAAGAACAGCCTTTTGTAGCTTCAATGCTATTTATGGAAACATATCTTTCCTTTTTCAAAAGTTCCCTTTTTGGTAATTTCAAATTTTCCAGGCTATTTTCCTTCTGCACATAAAATTTCTTTAAACTGTTATTTCTCGCATCTTCCATTATTTCCGTAAAAAGCCATTCAGAACGCCCAATTACAACAGAATCACAATGCTGTATCGCCTCTTCTGGACAAAGTGTCGGATGTGGTCCGCCTAAAATAACCTTTTTCCCTTTGCTTTTAAAGTATCTTGCGTATTTATACACTCTTTCCGAAGTTCCCGTAATAGAAGTCATAACCACAATATCCGCATCTAGTTCAAGCGGTATTTTTTCAATTGTTTCATCATGAATCACAACTTCGATGTCTTCTGGAATATACGCCGCAAGTGTCGATAATGTGAGCGGTGCATAGTGAATCGCCTTCTTAAATGTTCCGTTAAACCTGTACATTGCCCCTGCTGGTGCCAGTAATGCCACTTTCATTCTCCAAATCCTCCTGCAAATTTATTTTCCCAGCCAAAATTTTTATCTAGCAGCCGATATTTTATATCGCCTATTTTCTGCTTTTTCGATTTTTCAGCCGTATAAGTCTTTAATCCATTCTTTTCTATTAAAAATACTCTTACTTTCCTCAACTGTCCCAATTTATACGCATATTCATAATGAAATGCCTTGCATAAACTACTATTAATTTCCTTTTCAATTTGTTTCCAATTAAATTTTCTGCCATCTTTTTTTATTTCTAAGAACAAAGTATAAAAAATTCCCCCCGTTTCATTTTTTACTGGTGCAAACAGCAAAAATTCGCCCTTTATATTATTTTCTTCCAATGTTGTTAAAACCTGTTTTTCCACAAACGAATTTTTTAATTTTTCTCCCACAATATCAGAAAAATTATTTATTCTGCCAACAAACTTTACAATTGGAATTTTATGATAAAATCCTGCAACTTCCACTATATCATTCGTATTATATCTGTAAAGCCCTGCATTTGTCGTAACAACAACGCAATAACGCTCTCCCAGCTCCAATTCATCCAAAAGTTTTGGGCTCCTGTTTTCCAACTTATCATCAGAAACCTGAATAAATTCATAAAAAAACGAGGTATAGGCAGCAACGCTCCCATTTTGCACATTTTCCAGCGGAAAACTTACGATGCATTCCGTTGACATAAGCCCTTTTCCCTGAAATTTCAAATTTATGTTTTTTTTATCAAAATTCAATTTTTCCTTCAATTTTATAAAAATTTCATAGGAATCACTATCCGCCCAGCAGCTCACAAGCGAAAGCTTTTTCCAAATCACAGAGTAATCCACAAAGTTTTCCACAATTTTATTTCCTGATTTAGTTTCCAAATTCTTATTTTCAGCTATGATTTCATTCTCGTTATTTTTTTTCGTAATTTCTAAATTCTGAGTTTTATCATTTTTACTCAAAATATTTTTTTCATGTTCATTAAAATAATTTATCAAAAATTTACTTCTATTTTTTTTCCACAATTTCCTATACTTTTTCTGAATAATCTGAAAATACTTTTTATTTCCCAAATTTTTATCAGCAAAAAATTCAGTGCCTAAATCCTCGCTTTTTACAATTTGACAAATCACTTTATGATTTTTTTCAATAAAATCAAGCAAAATCATAAGAAACGATGGACTCCAGACAGAAATCATCGCAAGATTTTCTGACAAAAGCAGAAACACCGCTGTAATCAGCAAAAAATCCTCCATATTCTGAATACTTTTTATTTTTTTCGGAACTGTAAACAGTTTATTTAAAAAAAATGCAGAAACTTTATCAAAATATGAAGTATCATCTTCGATTCCCACGCGGATTCCTCCGCTAGTTACAGCTTCTCGCTTTAAAATGGGTGAAACAGACCAGTAGGAACTTCCAAGAAAAAGTCTTTTATTATTTTGATATAAATTGTAAATCCATGCAAAAACGCCATTCATATAGCTTTTCAAAAATTTCTCTGTGTATGGGATATATTTCACATTGGATGTGCTACCGCTCGTAAGTTCAAATAGCTTAATCTTATCACTCAAAAGAACATTGTTTTCCCCACTTTTCTCCTTTTCCACAAACTCTTTAATATCCTCATAATTTACAATCGGAATTTTATTCTGAAACTTTTCTATTAATTCTTTTTCATTTTCTGCATTTAAAATTTGGCTTTCTGTTTCAAAATTTTTTAAATATTCTGTATTTTTATTAGTTTTCAATATTTCCAAAAGTATTTTTACTTGCGTTTTCCGAATTTTACTTTTACTTTTTATATTGGAAACAAAATCTTTGTAGGATTTTTTACAAAAAAATATGAATAATCTGTTTAAAATCACATATTTTAAATTTTTTACTTCATAAAATTTACTTTTTTCACCGAATTCTTTCATCTAAATTATCTCCAATTGGCAAATCTTGAAATTTCTTTATAACAGCCTTCTGCCCAAAGCTCAAAAACAGATACATAATGGAAAATGGTATATTTTTTGTTCTTTTTAAAACATCAAAGGTTCTTCCCAAAATATTTTTTACAGAATGATATGCATATCTTACTGCAATACACCTGTCACGAAACTCATTTGTAGAAATATCATAAGGCTCAAAAAATAAATACGAATATTTTTGTGGCTCCAGCCACCACTTTTTGTACAAAAGCCTTCCTTCCTTTTCCATTTTAAAATAAAGTTCGGTATTTGGGAAAGGCACGAGATAGTTAAACTGGACAAATTCCAGATGGTTTTTCTGTGCAAATTTTACAGTATCTTCAAACGTAGTGCCGATTTTTTCCTCAAAACCAAAAACGAATGTGGCATAAATTCCAATATTGTATTTATGTATAATCCGTGTTGATTCCTCAATATCTCCCAGCTTGTAGCTCCATTCCTTTTTCATATTGTCAAGAGCCTCTTTATTTATTGACTCATATCCTATTAAAATAAAAAGGCATCCGCTATCTCGCATAGCCTCAAGCAGTTTCTCGTTTTTTGCCATCGTTATCGCCCCTTGCGAAATCCATTTTTTCTTTAACGGCTTTATCTTCTCACAAAGTTCCAACGCATATTTCGGATCTGCAACAAAGTTATCATCAGCAAAAAATATATATTTTGACTTTATATGCTTCAATTCTTCAATTACACTATCAACGGGTCTTTTAGCATACCGTTTCTTATTAACTGCCGAAATTGCGCAAAATTCACAGTGATGAGGACACCCGCGCCCAGTTTCCACAACTGAAATTAAATATTTTTTCTTAAAAATACTTCTGTCCGGTATTAAAAATTTATTGCTAAGCCCCCCAATATAAAGTTTCTTTTCCGTTCCATTCCTATAATCCTCAATAATTTTCTCCCAAATATCATCAGCATATCCCGTAACTACAGAATCTGCATGCTTCATAGCCTCATCTGGCACAAGCGAAGCATGTGTCCCCCCAACAATAACCTTCTTTCCTTTTTCTCTAAATCTTTTAGCAATCTCATATCCATGCCTTGCCGTATAAGTTTCCAAAGTAATCACAACAACATTTGCATCATTATCATAGTCAATCGCCTCAATCCTCTCATCAATTAGCTCACATTCAATATCATAAGGAGTCAATGCCCGCAAGTAAGCAAACGTAAGCGGCTCAAACGTCCTCAACTGAAAAATATATTTCTGTCCCTTTTTCTTCCCAAATCCAGGATAAACAAACAACATCTTCATAAAATTCACCTTTTTTATTTATTTAACTTCCGATATTTTAACACGTAAATCATTGAATTTTATTTTTTTTCAAAGCAAATTTTACTTTTTGAATCAAACTATTTAGTTTTAAAAATTAAAAAATTTCCTTCAAAACCCGTTTTCCTAAATTCGTCAGATTTTCAAAAGAAATTTCCGCAAGGCACACCAGCTCATCCCCTTTTTTATAATCAGGATTTTTCTCTAAAAAAAACTGTATATTTTTATTTTTCAACTGCTTTTCCGAAAGTACAATGACATTTTCCCTCAAAAAATCATTTGTTCCATCATTTTTTACAATTCCATTTTCCTTGCAATATCTGCTTCCGTATATTTTTTTAGCATAAATATCTTTTATTTTTTTCTCAATTTCACTTTCAACATAATCAACTTTTGGACAAAAATTTTTAAAATACGTTGGCAAATACATATACGTTTTTATTCCTTTAGAAATCAAAAACCAATAAGTTTTCACACCATTTTTCATATTTTTTTCACTTTCCAAAAGGCAATATTTTATCCACTCTTTCTGAAATTCGATTCCCCAAGAAAATCCCTTTTCAATAATTGTATCTCCAGAAAAAAATCCAGAAATTTTTTCACTATTTTCATTATTTTCATTTTTTAACTCGACATTTATTTTCTTTATTGTAGAAAATCCTTTCAATATTTCTCCATCAAATATCAAAAAAACATCATCCTTATCATATAAATCAGCCAGAAATTTCTCTTTCTTCATATTTTCATAATGTTTTTTCATTAAAGAAAACATTTCATTAACAATATTATTATCATTTTTTATACTGTCCATAGAAAAAATTTTACATATCATTTTCATAAAAAACTCCTTATCTTTTATTTATGCTTGAATATTATTTAATTTTATAGAAATATCGTTTAAATTTGGTTCAAAGATTATGACTATTGCTACTTAAACTCCAAGATTCTTTGATTTTATTAGTTTAATATTAAAGGATTTGAGCATATTATAAATTATACCTCAAATTTTATTTATTCCAAAATAACGATATTTGTAAATTTTTGCAAAAACACACATGGACTATAGTATTATTCTTATTATGTTTATACTTATCTTATTAACTATATTTTATGCACTAAATCTATTTTTCATAAATATTTATTTCAGAATTCCTTTTTCCACCTTTTTTCCCATGAACAATAACTAAATTCAGTTTTTTATATTTATTAATTTCGATTGATAAAATATTCATGTTATTTGCGTAAATATATCGAAATACATCGTTTAATCTATCATCTGGCACAATTACAAAAAATTCTCCATAATTTTTCAAAAGTCTTTTTATTTCATAAAAAAGCTCTTCCAATGTCAATAAAATTTCATATTTACTAATTTGTTCTGCTTCATTTTCAGGAAGTTTTCCAGAATTTATCTTTTTGTATGGAGGATTTGAAAAAATAAAATCGTATTCTCCTTTTATTGTTTTTATATCTTCATTAATTGAAGTTATTTTTTCTTCTAAATTATTTATTTTTATATTTTTTTTTAAAATTTCAAATATGTCTTTTTGAATTTCCACAGCAAAAATTTTTTCAAAAATTTCAATTTTAGAAAGTAGCAATGTTATTATTCCTTGCCCAGCTCCAATTTCCAGAATGGTCTTTTTTTCTTTATTTTTATATTTTGTATTAAAATATTTTTTTATAAATTCAGAAAGTAAAATTGCATCTTGTGTTATTTTTAGACCATTTTCATCAATAATCATTTTTTTGTTAACACTTTCAAGATTTTCAATATACCTCATTAAAAACTCCTAACTCTAATTTTTTCAGTTTAACTTTTTTTCTAAATTAATTTGTAAAAAAAAACTGTTTCAAACATTTTACTATTTGAAACAATTTTTAAATTCTAATTTCCTAATTAATACTATCTAATTGTTTATCTGCATATTCATGTGCAAGTTCCAATCTTACACGTTCTTTTGAATTTTCAAATGTTGCTTGTGCAAATGGTATTTCTGAAGTTTTTGCGATTAAATAGTACCCTGTCGCATCATTTCTTTCAAGAATTCCATCTATTTTTAATGCAAAAATTTGATTCATTAATTCATCATTTTTTCCAATTCCTGGAATTGCGTCAGTTTTAACTAATTTTTTGAATCTTTCTTTAACACTGAAGTTGTATTTATCTTGTTTTTCCGCATTATCCCATGTTACTTTTTTACTTTCGATTTCAGCTTTTAAATTTTGAACTTTTTTGATGACTTTTTGTTTTGAAGCTTCAGATATAGTTGGTGTTATTAAAATATGGCTAACTTTAGCAACATTGTCATTTTTTGGATCTTTACTCTGAATATAAATAATGTGGTAACCAAATTGAGTTTTTATAGGTCCTACAATATCTCCCGCTTTACCGTTCTTAACAGCGTTTGCAAATTCTGGAACAAGTTGTGACAAGTCAGCTGTTTCTCCTAAACTTCCACCATTTTTAGCTGATTCTGGATCTTTTGAAAATTCTTTTGCTTTAGCTGCAAAATTATCTTTAGTTGTTGTTTTCATAATTTCATCAGCTTGTTTTTTAGCTCCTTCAAAATCACTTTCACCTGCCTGATATTCTTCTCCAATTACATAACCGCCAATACTATTTTGAGTATTGTAACTATCCCTTTTTGCATTAAATCTAGCTTGTAATGTGGCATCATCAGGTTTGTAGCTGTCTATTAAATAATTATAATATTTTTGAGAATAATCTCTTAATTGATCTACACCTATTAAATCAGGATCAGCCTTTATTCCTGCTGCTTTTGCTTTTTCAGAAATTTTTACAAATTTATCTAGATTTTTTTTCAAAGTTGTCTTTAATTCATTTACTAATTTATCTGAGTAGCCTTGTTGTGTTTGTGAAACAGAATTTATAATTTGCTCATTTACTGCTTCATTTGTATATTTATATTCTCCATTTTGTGCTACAACAGCTTTTACTTTAGTATACATATTCTCGAAATTTTTATCTTTGAATACGATTTTAGTTTTTTCTTTAGCTTTTGCAAGATATGAGTTTAAAATCATAATATTCTTATCTTGTGTCATAGTTTCTTTTATTTGATCTTTTACATCATCAAAATCTTGATTTGCAAAGGATTGAGTGTATTTATTTCTTTCGTAGGCTTTCTTTATTTCTTCTTCTGTAATTTTATCATTTGAAAATATTTTTTCTCTCATTTTTTCTATAATTTTCTGATCTTTTATTGTTTGTTTAAATGATGAAACATTATATCCTACTGATCTTAAATATTCCCCAAACTCTTTTTTTCCAAGCTTTGACTGTTTTCTATAATTTTCGAATTCTTTATTGACATCAGATCCACTAACTTTTATTCCCAAGTTTTTGGCTGATGAAAGTAAGATTTCCTTATTAATTATAAGTTGTAAAACATATTCGTTTACTAAATCATCAGGAACACTTTTTATATTTCCTGAATTTGTTCCTACTTGTGCCAATTGTTGTATTTTTTGTTGAGTTATTTCATTTAGTTCGTTTTTCAATGAATAACTTTCTCTTTCAAAGTCATCACGGTAAATTTTTATTCCATTGACTGTTGCAATTACTTCCCTATGATTTAATGCTCCAAAAACGTTATTTTTCAAAAATAATATTCCTGAAATAAGCATTCCTATTCCGAATATTCCCATCATAATAGCAGAAGCGAGCTGAATTCCTTTTTTGTGACTTCTAAATCCCATTATTTATCTTCCTTTCTATTTTTTTAATCATTTTAATATTATAGCATATAATACACTATTTTTCTATTAGTTTTTCAACAAATCTTATCAATTTAGATAAAAATAAAAGTTGCTTCAGTATTAATAAAGATTTTCTTATTAACACTAAAACAACTTGAATTTTTAATTAATAGTAAAATTTAGCAAATATCTTTTAAATCCTTAGTTACAAATATTTTGAAAAGTTTTAATTATCGTGTATTGATTTCCCCATCTATCTGGATTAGAACACTGTGAATATTAGGGAAATTTTTTAATATTGTATTTGTCACTGCTTGAGAAAATCCGTTAAATAGTTCAGGATTTTTTTTCAGATTCGCAAATTGTGCATTTAATTTTACAACTGTAGTATTTACATTGTCAATTCTAAGATTATAGGCACTTCTAAATTTCATGTCTTCTGTAATATAATTTGAATTTCTGATAATTCCATTTATAAAATCGCCTTCTATTAGGTTCATTTGACGAGGAACCACAATTTCTCTTTCATTAATTATTTTTGTAGAAGGATCATATACGAAGATGGAAATTCTGTTTTGTACTTCATCATCTTTTTGTCTTTCCTGCACTAGATTTTTATTTACAACTACCTGTATCTTATCACTGTGGTCTATATCATAATAATATGTTGCAACTACTCCAGCTGTTATCAAAAAAAGCAATAGCACGAAAAGATTTTTACCAAAAGAACCTTTTTGCTTTTTAGAGTTTTCTTGTTTTATTTTTTCTTTTTCTGGCATAAATTTCTCCTATTTTTGATAATAGTATTCAAATTCCCTAAAATAAATTTATATAAATCTGTAGTTTAAATATAACAGTTAGTTTCAAGCTAAATATCTGAAATAGTAAATTACCAAACTTTAATAAATTATTATTCAGATACTATTTATTTAAAATATTTTCTTATTGCATCCCCAATAACAGCTGCTGTTCTTTCTTGATCATCTGGTGATAAAAATTTAGATAAATCAGAATAATTGTTCATAAATCCTAATTCTACTAATATTGATGGTGAGTTACTTCCACGAAGTACAGCAAAGTTTGCTCCCAGTACACCTCTTCTTCTAAGTCCAGTAAGATTTATCAATCCATCTAAAACTGCTCCTGCAACAGCCTGACTTGTTTTTTGATTTTTCTTGTAAAAAATATCGTTTAAAATAAAATCAGAAAATGGAGTATCTCCATAACTTGAATCAACTTTATTTTCAAATTTTGCTACTTGTGCAGCATAATTATTTTGGTCTTTCTTATTAAAATAATAAACTTCTGTTCCATTTGCTGATGAACTTGAGCCTGAATTTAAATGAATACTTATAAAGAAATCTGCATTTGCATCATTTCCAATTTTTGCTCTTGTATCTAATGGTACAAAGAAATCCGAATCTCTTGTCATTATAACATTGTAATCACGTCTTAAATTATTAGCTAGTCTTGTTGCTACTTGTAATGCTATATCTTTTTCATTATAACCATTTCCACGTGCTCCTGAATCGTGTCCTCCGTGTCCTGGATCTACTACTATTGTGTATCTTTTATTTATTTTTTTAGTATTATTTGCAGGTATTTTTGGATTTTGAACTTGTGTCTGCTGTTGGTTATTTGGTTGTTTAGTAATATTAGTATTGCTTGGTTGTTTTTTTGTTGTTCCGTATCTTGATGTACTTGAAGATCTATTTGGTGTCACTAATTTTGAAGATTCGCTATTAAGTGTCACTTGAAATTCCTTGTTTCTGCTTATAACTTGATAAGTTACAGATGGTTTTAAATATATATATACTACTACGAGGTTATTGTTCTGAACTGTATACACTTTGCTTATGTATTGGTCATTTCTGTTAATAAATGCTGGTACATTTCTTCCCATTTCACTGTCTGTAAAACTTATCATTAGCACATCTTCTGTTCCTACTTTTGTAATTGAAGCACTCGGCATAATTTGACTATTTTCTTTAAATGTTCCTATAATCTTTCCATTACTGTACGATATATTTTCTAAAGTTCCAGAAAATGTAATTGCACTGATGAAAAGTAATAAAAATAATAATATCTTTTTCATTTTTCCTCCTATTTTTTTATTTTTCAATGTATACTTAAATTATTTTAAAAATATACTTTAAGATTTTAAAATTACACAAATTTATAAATTTGAAATTTAGATTTAAATTGTTTTTTAGACTATTATTTTTTTTCTATTCTGTCAATAGCGGATTTTAAGACTGTCATTCTTGCATTTTTGTCAATTTTCATTTCTACAGTTTCTGTAAAAATGTTTACAAGTGTTCCTTGTATACCGCCAACTGTCGTTATTTTATCTCCTACTTTTAGGCTTTCCAATAATGCTGCTTTTTGTTTCTTTTTTTTATTGTTTGAAAGCATCGTTGGTAAAATTAATACTGCCATAAAAACAATGTAAATTAATATTACTACTATTGAATTTTTATCCATTTTTATTTCGTATAGTAAAATTCTCAATTAATTTTTAAACTGAAATTTTAACTTTATACATTCCTCCTTCTTTATTTTAAAATCAATTTTAATTATACCACAATTTAAGTTATGTTTCAATTTCAAAAAGATTATTTTTTAGTTTTTTGTATATTTAAACTTTTTTTATTCAATATTTATAAAAAAATGACTATCTCAAAAAATTAATTTCGAGACAGCCATTTTCGTGATTAAAATGAAAAAATTATTTTTAGTTAACTAAAATAAATTAGTTATTTTAAGTTAGGTTATTTTTCTGAGATAGCATCTACTCCTGGTAATACTTTTCCTTCCAAATATTCAAGCGATGCTCCTCCTCCAGTTGAGATGTGTGAGAATTTGTCAGCAAATCCTAATTGAATAGCTGCTGCTGCTGAATCTCCACCACCGATAATCGTTTTAGCTCCAGATAATTCTGCGATTGCTTTACATACACCAATTGTCCCTTTTGCGAAGTTTTCCATTTCAAATACTCCCATTGGACCATTCCACACTACTGTTTTTGCACCAACTAGAGCGTCTGAGAATAATTTGATAGATGCTTCTCCTATATCTAATCCCATCCATCCATCTTCAATGTCATCTACAGAAACTGTTTTAAATTCTGTATCATTTTTAAATTCTTTTGCTACTACTGTATCAATTGGCAATAACAATTCAACATTTTTTTCTTTAGCTTTTTTGATTAATGAAGCGGCTAATTCCACTTTATCAGCTTCTAACAATGAAGAACCTGTGTTTTTACCTTCAGCTTTCAAGAAAGTAAACATCATTCCACCACCGATGATTACTTTGTCAGCTTTATCTAATAAGTTTTCAATTACACCAATTTTATCAGAAACTTTTGCTCCACCTAAAATAGCAACTAATGGTCTTTCAGGATTGTCAACTGCTCCACCGATAAATTCGATTTCTTTTTCTACTAGGAATCCAACTGCAGAATCTTTAATGTTTGAAGCGATTCCTACATTTGAAGCATGTGCTCTATGTGCAGTTCCAAATGCGTCGTTTACAAAAACGTCTCCAAGTGATGCCCAATATTTTCCTAATTCAGGATCATTTTTAGATTCTTTTTTACCGTCTAAGTCTTCAAACCTAGTGTTTTCAAACATTAAGATTTCTCCATCTTTTAATTCGGCAACTGCTGCTTCTAATTCCGCTCCTCTTGTTTCAGGAATAAATTTAACAGGTTTACCTAAAAGTTCTTCTAATCTTTTTGCAACTGGTGCTAAAGTTTTTGATGCTTTATCAGCTTCTTCTTTTACTTTTCCTAAGTGAGAAAATGCGATTACTTTTCCACCATTTTCTAAAATATATTTTAAAGTTGGAAGTGCTGCTGTAATTCTATTATCATTTGTAATAACTCCATCTTTTATTGGTACATTGAAGTCAACTCTTACTAATACTTTTTTACCTTTTACATCTAAATCTTTTAACGTTTTTTTAGCCATTCTGTTATATCCTCCTAAATTTATTTATAAAATCTTTTCTTCCTACTTGAATTATACCACTCTTTAACTTGATTTTCAAGTTATTTAGCAAACAATCTTAAAAATATATTTTATTTTATTTTTATCAACATCTAATATTTTTTTTAATGGCTTTGGATTTTCACAATGTTCTAAAATTGCCTTCTCAAACCAAGTGACTCCTATCCATTTTCCAAATTTATATCCAGCATTTTTAAAAATTCCAACTTTATTAAAGCCCAAGTATTCGTGCAGTTTATCGCTATTTTCATTGGGATAAGTTACACAGCCGTAAACATTTACGACATTTTGTAATTTCAATATTTCCATTAGCATTTTATATAATTTTTTTCCAATTCCATTTCCAGAATAATTTTCATTAGTATAAATAGACAATTCCGCATCCCACTGATATGCAGCCCTGCTCCAAACTCTGTGTGCATAAGCATAGCCAATAATTTTTTTATCATATTCGCAAACAATGTAAGGATATTCCTCCAAAATTTTCATGATTCTTTCTTTAAATTCCTTTACAGAAGGGACTTCATATTCAAAAGTAATAGTTGTATTTTCAACATAAGGTCTATAAATTTCTAAAATTTCTTTTGCATCATTTTCAGTTGCAAATCTAAAAATTAAATCTTCATTTTTTAACTTCATCAATTCTTTTTCCATTCTAAATTTTTAAAAAAAAATTCATTATTTCTTATAATTTTCCACAAATTCTCCCACAGACAAAACTTTTCCACCTATTTCCATTTCCTTAGCCAAATCACTAATATAAGGCTGTTTTACCATGCTTTTCTCCAATGTATCGAATTGCCAAAAAATATCACGTTTATCTCCATCAGCAATAACTTTTCCATTTGTCATTACAATTACCCTGTCAAAATTTTTTACTACAAATTCCATATCATGAGTTATTGTAATAATTGTCTTCCCTTGCTTTTGAAGTTCGTCAATCAAATTATGCAAAACTCTCATTCCTCTAAAATCCTGCCCTGCTGTCGGCTCATCCATCACAATAACGTCTGATCCCATTGCAATTACTGCGGCTATTGTAACAAATTTTCTCAAGGAATACGGTAAATTGTATGGATTTTCCTTTTGATATTTTTCAAGCTCTGTTAATTTTATAGCGTTTTCCACCATTGTTTTTATTTCATCAGGAGAATATTTTAGTTTTTTTGCTCCAAAGGCTATTTCATCGTAAACATTGTTATGAAATATCTGATCCATCGGATTTTGAAAGACATATCCGACTTTTCGGCTCATTTTGGCAACCGTATATTTCTTTGTATTCCAGTCATCTACAACAACATCTCCGCTTACTGGCTTTAAAAGTCCATTCAACATTTTTACCATCGTTGTTTTCCCAGCGCCATTTTGCCCAATAATCGCAACTTTCTCCCCTTTTTTAACTTCAAGAGAAACATCATTAAGCACATTTTCAGTTCCATTCGGATATTTAAAACTCAAATTTTTTACAGTAATAAAACTCATAGTTTTGTCTCCTTTAAAAATTTTATTAAACAATTATCTTCAATAATTATTTTATTGTTCCAGCTCTTCTTTTTTTCTCTTCATGTATTCTGTAACTGTTCTAAAACTAAAAAAAGCCCCAAATATTATAAAAGTTATTGATACTACTAATAAATTTTTATAAAAAAACCGTTGATTAAAAACTTCATTTAACGAATTAAAAAACTCTGCTGTAAATTTTGTTTTCTCAGTTGAACTTATAAAATATGCCAGTTCAGTCACATTTCCAAGATAAATTGTTATAATTGCTGGAATATATGCGAGAAAAAGGGCTGACAGCAATTCTTTATTTGACGGCTCTTTCTTTTCTTTTGGTGCAAATCTGCTTTTATTCTTATCCTTTTCATTTTCAAAATTTTTTTTATCATATCTGTTTAATCCGTATGTCCAGCCACTACATATCCCTAGAAAAATCAGCGCTTCAAAAAAAGGTATATATTTATTAACAAATATTTTAAAAAGACAGTATAGACAATAAACAATTGTCATCACAAAAAATAACAAAATAATTCCTAATAAACCTGACAAGTATCTTTTCATCAAAATTTCCCTTTCTCACTTTCTAAATTTTCTTATTTTCTAATAGAATTTAGGATATTTTTTATCAAAATTTTCTATCAAGTTTTTTAATAAAATTTCCTGATAAATTACTGTATTTTTAGCTTCAATTTCAAGAATCGTATTCTTTTTCAAATCACTTACTGTAATTGTGCCGATTTCAAATTCAATATTATAATTTTCCCAATCATAAATCTCATTATCAAATGTTACAGACTTATTCGATACTTGTATTTTAGGTGAACTTTCAAAAATCTGAGTCAATTCCTGCAATCCTTCTTCGCTTGAAAATAAAAATTTGTTTTTCACAAAACCTTGATTTTGAAATGGAAAAATCTCAACTCCGCCACTTTCAATATTTTTTACTGCTTTTGAAAAATTTTTTTCTAAAAAACATTTTTGAAATACTGAAAATAAGTCATAATCATACCCGCTTCCGTCTATCTTTTTCCAATTACCGCCATCAGGTCTATACAAAATTTTAGAAAACTTCTTCATTTGAAATAATCTATTATCCTTAAAGAGAAAATATTTTAAATTTTCATAATACACTTTCTCTTTTTTGAAAATAAAATAATCATCATAAAATTCTATATTAGGAAATTTATTTTTGTAATAAAAAACAAACAATCCATTTAATAAGATAAATAGTATAAATAAAACTATTGAAGTTGAAACAGAAGATACGTTAAAGCCTTTTTCCATTTCTTTTGTTACTGAGAAAAGCAATATTATATCCAAAAATATCAAAATTCCTAAAATTTGTATTCTTGGTTTGGAATAAAATATAGTCCAGTCTATTTTTATAATTTTTTTCAGTTTTCCTTCTTTCATAAAATCCCTTTCTCTTCCAATAACTTTCTATAAATCTCAAAATTTTCATTTTCAAAACATACAAAATTTACTTTTTCTATAAAATCATTTTTCTCCAAATATTCTATCACAGCATTAATAGCCGTTTTTGCAGCTAAATCTTTTGGAAATCTGTACACTCCTGTCGAGATATTTGGAAAGGAAATATTTTTCAGTTTATTTTTTTCAGCCAATTCTAAACTTGAAATATAGGCATTTTTTAACAATTTTTCTGCAAACAATTTTGCTTCATTATTTTTTCCTGACTGCCAGACAGGCCCAACTGTGTGAATTACATTTTTGAAAGACATGTTTCCTGCTCTTGTAATAACAGCTTCCCCAATGTTGCATTTCCCTTGAGAAGCACGTATTTTCATACAATCTTCTGTTATTTCCTTTCCGCCTTTTCTATGAATTGCACCATCAACGCCGCTGCCTCCAAGCAAGGAAGAATTTGCGGCATTGACAATCACATCGGCAGGATATTCGGTAATATCGCCTTTTACAAGTACGATTCTATTTTTCAAATCTTTTGGTTTCATAATTTTTCCTTTTAAATAAATATTTTTAAGATTTGCTTAACAATTTTTATTTTTTATTACTTTATTTTTTCAATAATTCCACTGTCTTTTCCTTGGTTATAGGAATTTCTTCAAACTCAACTTTTCTCGCTTTTTCAAGTTCATAGGCAAGTATAGAATATTGTGTCATACCAATTTCCTTTTCCAGCAAAATTTTATTATTTAAAACTTCTTCCGCTTTTCCACTCAAAATTATTTCCCCTTCATCAAGGACAAGTATATTTTGAGCATATTCTGCTATTAATTCCAATTTATGCTCAACCAAAATAATTGTCTTTCCTTCATTTGCCATTAAATTTATAATTTTGAAAATATCTTCTGTTCCTTTTGGATCAAGCTGTGAAGTTGGCTCGTCAATAACTAGAATATCAGGATCCATTGCGATAATTGAGGCAAGTGCCACTCTTTGCTTTTGTCCGCCAGACAAATCGTAAGGGTTTCTTTCACGCAATTTTTCAATTTCAAGCAATTTCAATATTTTTTCAACTTTGGAAATTATCTCTTCTTTTTCTAAACCCAGATTTTCAAGTCCATAAGCAATTTCTTCAAAAACAGTATCTTTAACCCCGCTAATCTGTGTAAATGGATTCTGAAATACAAACCCAATTTTCTGCACAAGTTCCTTTTGAGAATAATCTTTCAGTTCTTTATCTTCCAGCGTTATTTTTCCTGTCAGTTCCCCTTTATAAAAATCAGGAACAAACCGCCTCAACATATTGCAAAACGTCGTTTTCCCGCTCCCATTTTTTCCAATTACAGCCCAAAATTCGCCTTTTTTTATCTCGATATTAATATTTTTCAAAGCTTGTTTATCTTCAAGCGGATATTTGTAGTTCACATTTTCTATTTTGAAATAACCCATAAAACCCTCCACACAATACATAGCACTATAAAAATAGCCAGCATAATTTTCATTATTTTATCATTTTTTGTTTCTTCTATATCATACAATATTGTTCTCTTTTCTCCAATCGAAAATCCACGTGCTTCAAGCATAATTGCCCGTTCCTCAGTATTAGCAATTGAAGAAAGTACAAGCGGAATAAAAACAGGAATAAGCGCTTTTGCCCTGACAAAGACATTTCCTTCAGTTTCAACTCCTCTTGCCTTTTGTGAATCCATAATGACATTTGCCTGTTTTTTCATTTCAGGTATCATTTGCAAAGTAAGCATCAAAATAAATGCAGCTTTTGGATTTAATCCTTTTTTTTCAAGTGCGAGCGTAAAAGTTTTGACAGGAGTTATTAAAGTCAACATTGTCAAAGCAGAAACAACAGCTGTCAGTTTAGAAGTCAAATTTACGGCTTTCATAACGCCTTCCTTGTAAATCGAGATAAAACCAAATTTCATCCACACTTCACCTGATGGCAGAAAAATACTTTGAATAATGAATATCGCTGTAAAAAGCCAGAATAAGCTAAAAAATATTCTTTTGCAGTAAACTTTTGACTTATTTTCAAGAGAAACAATAATTCCACAGATTATTATCATTGAATAGCCGTAAATATAGCTTGGGACAATAAATGCTGATAGTATCAGCGTTAAAGATAAAAATAATTTTGTTAATGGATAAAGCTGTTTAAAAAAATCTTTTTTCATAATTTATTTATCTTCCTTAATATAATTTTCCCCATATTTAAATTTTACTAAATATCTTGGAGACATAGCTTTAATTATCGCCATTGCAACTATTGCCGTTATTATTTTATCAGTTGTTTCTGTAATAAAATTTGTACTAAAAACAGCTGTCCATATATTCTGACCTGTCGCTAAGAAAAATGTAGTTATTCCAAATGTAGAATTTCCTGTATTTCCACCATAAACTAGAACTATTATTGGTGCAGATACAACTATCGCAATAAATACAAGACAAAATGCACATACAAATGTTTTTGTTACAATATTCTTCATTTTAAATCTTGCCAAAAATCCCATACCAAGTGCCATAATTATAGCCACTGGCATAAATGCAAAATATTCAGGAGAAAAACTTCCAGTAATCAGACTTGTAATAACAGCTGTTACCATTCCCACCCAAGGCCCTGCTATAAGGCTAATAAATACTGTCCCAATCGAATCTAGAAATATTGGCACTTGCAATAATTTTGCAATCCCAAATCCTGTAAAATTAATAGCTACCGCTACGGGTATCAACAAACTTGACATTAAAGAAAAATCCTCTTTTAAACTTTTCATTTTTCTGCCTCCTTAAAATTTTATTTACTATATTTTAAAACATATTTGTCAATATTTCAACCTTTGGAGAAAAATTTTGTTATTTTTTTAACAATCATATTAAATACGTATTTTATAAAATAAATTATCAAGCAATTTATAATATAAAAATCAGAAGTACCTTTTTATACTTCTGAAAATGGTTATTATAATTTTTTTATTTTTATTTACCATGCAGAGTTTATTAGAACTTCTTCTCCATAGCCACCATTCATTTTTTGTGGATTTGTAGAGTTGTAAGCTCTTTGAACTCTGATTCCTCTGATTCCTAACTCTCTTGCAGCTAGGATATCGTCATCGCTGTCACCGTAGTGGATGGAAACATTGTGTTTTTTGATGTAGAATGATTTGTCATATTTGTAGCCACCTGTTGGTGTATCGGCTGTGTATTCTACGTAAACTTCTTTTGGCAGTTCAAAGTATCTTTGCAATGTTTTAGAAAGTTTTGTAGAAGTGTAGTTTTTATCTTTTGAATGTTTTGTTCTTCCTGTGATGAAAAATACGTTGTCTCCTCTTTCCAAGTGCATTTTGATTAAATCTTTTGCAGATTGTTTTGGAATTGAGTGTTCATCTCCATTTTCAGCTACATAATCCCAGAATTTCTGGTTATAAAGATAACTTACGGCACCTCTCTTATCTCCTGGAATTTGGAAATAATGTTGTCCGTAGATAAAATATCCGCTTGAATGAAGCAATGTGTCATCAATATCAAAACTTACATTAATTGGACCTTTACCCTCCAAACTTTTCTTAATATCATCAACAGAGACAAAATGAACAGCTTTTTGAACTTTATCTGTTGAATAAAATCCCTCATGAGTATAAGGAACCTTTGGTCCTGCTGCAAATACTACAGATGCAGCAAATAAAAATAATAATGCTTTTTTCATAACATTCCTCCTATATATTTTTTATTGATTAATTATCGTTAGAGTTTTAAGAATTTCTCTATCCTTATCATTTAAAGGTCTATAGTTCCATCTTGTAAATGTTCTGTTTTCATCATCAAAATAATCTTTTAAAACAACATCTCCAACTTTAAGCCCTTTATAAAATTCTTTTTCACCAGGTCTATATTCGCCGTATTCTCCTAATCTGTCATAATTATAGTCATCTTGAGAATACTTTGATAATCCCCAGTAAACTTTGTTGTTTTTTCCATATTTGTCATCATGTTCAAAAGTATAAAATCCATTTTTATCTAAAGTCAATTTTTCAGGTTTACTGATAATCACAGGAGTAAGCCCTTCAAATACTGAATGATTTTCAATTTTTTGAACAAAAGCAGGTGCTTTGGAAAATTTTTTATCAACAACTTGATTATAAAAATAG